>JBBRIK010000439.1:0-5486 GCA_038221045.1 Gemmatales bacterium | reverse complement strand
CAGCCATCTGGTATCGGCGCACAACGAACAGGGACTTCTGGATGAGGCGACCTGCAATCAAGTCGTCAGGTGAATCGTAATAGTGGACGTTGCCGAACACCGATACGTCCCGGGCCGGTAGAGACATACGAGGCGTCATGGCTGCGATCTAGGAAAACGACCAGCTTCGCAGCAATTTCAGGATAATTCGAGAAACCGGAGACTTCAGCAATTGATCCGGGCGAGCAACACAAGACAATGATAAGGTCAGCCGACATTGCCTGAACGAACTCTTGTGATTGTGTTGACCATTCTTCTGTATTTGATACAAGCCCCTCGCTCATGTCGGCGTCGATATTGGTTTCGCGAAGTGTATTCACGATTTCAAGACGTTGGTCGTAAAGCAGTGTCTCCGACTCACCAGGACCCCAAACAAGCACAGTGAGTGGAGTTGATTCAATCTTGGCCTGAAGCGCGCTCATCCGCGGAAGAAAGACTTCCTCGTGGTAGCGTCGGGCGTCTTCCGACTTAGGCCGGACGCGTCGCGTTCGTACCTTCCGAGGCATATGGATTCCTCTCTCCGCTGCCGAACAGCCCTTTCAGCAACCTATCCTAACGCGGCCTTATCAAGGATTCACTTTCGTTGTCCTGTCCGGCCACTCTCTATCTTGCCCGGTTGCCGTCCTGAGCTGACCGCTCCCTGGGCTTTTCCTCCTGCGTTGACCTCGCCGTTACCGACGAAGCCCTTGGAGATAGATAGCGGGTTTGGACACTAAACCTTAGGCGGAAGCCTCGCTCATTCTGAACACCCTCGTGTCGCACGCTATAGGAGAATATTAACCCTCTCACGCGATCCGCACAACTTTTTTCTTGCTTTTCCATTCAAGCAGTACATTTCCATCCACATTCATCATTCCGGTTCTTCAGGGACCCCACCATGTTAATCCCCCCTCACCCTACTCCACTGCGGCTGCTCGACCGCCACGCCGTTGCTCTGGACAAAAAAATGGTCAGGCCCATTGTGATAAGATAAATCCACCAAAATACATATGGCTTCTGCCAAAACATCAGTGTCTGGCCCCAATGTCGCCAGGACAGAGGATTTCACTCCGGCGATAGGAACACCTTCCAGCCTCTCAGCGTCAACTCTCGAACGGAACCATTCACGACCACCAACGGCCTGTCACCGGACGGAGAGTTTCTCTGCACTCAGCGCCATACCGGCAATTCCACTCGGGTCGCTCTGGTTGCCAAGTCGGCCGATTCACGCCAAGAGTGGCGAGGACATCTCAGCCCCTGCGCAACACCACCGCTCCCGGACGCTGAAATAGGATCCCCGCCTCGTCAATGCTCGGCTTCAGGGGATCGTGGCAGAACTCCGCCTCCTCGGTCGTCAACACAACGTCTCGCCGGCCGGCCGGCAGCGCAACATGGCCGCCCCCGCGCAATTGACAGACCACAAGGAGCCCCTCGCTCTCGGGGCCGCGCCGCTCCAGCACCAGCGCCGACTCGTTCGCCGCTCGCGCCTCGAAAGTCCCGGCCTTGCGGTTCAGCAAGGCTGGCTCCATTCTCCTCAGCGCAAGCAGCCGGCGATAGAGCGCTTCGATCCCACAATACGGAAATCCTTCGCGTTCCTTCCAGTCGAGCCGGCTCGACTCGAAGGTCGCCGGGGCCTGCGGATCAGGGATACTCTCACGAATGGTGGGATCGCTGAACGCGGAGAATTGCTGGAACTCGCGCCGCCGGCCTTCCGTCACCTTGCGTCCCAGTTCCCGGTGATGATCGGTGAAGAAGCGAAACGGCGACGAACACGCCCATTCCTGTCCCATGAACAGGGCCGGAGTCTGGGGCAGGCACAGCAACAGGACCGAGGCCGCCCGATAGGCGGCGAGGTCGATCTGATGGTGCAGCCGTTCGCCGAAGGCTCGATTGCCGACCTGATCGTGATTTTGCAGGCACACCACGAACGCTCGCGGAGGCAGCCCTGTTGGATCCGTGCCGCGCGGCTTGCCCAGGTGCTCCGAAACCTGGCCTCGAAAGAACCAGCCGCGATTGATCGTTTCGGCCAGGTCGGCAACGCTGCCGGTGTAGTCGCGGTAGTAGCCCTCGGAGTCGCCCGCCAGCAGCCGGCGCATCTGATGGTGCAGGTCGTCCGCCCAGATGCCGTCCAGGCTCCAGCCGTCCTCGTTCTCCGGTTTCACGAGATGCGCGAGATTGCGATGGTCTTCGGCAATCAGCGCGATGCCCCGCTCGGGCGCCGATTGTTGCACGCGTTCGGCGAGTTCGGCGAGGAAGTGCCTCGGACTCTCATCGAAGATGGCGTGCGTCGCGTCCAGCCGCAGGCCGTCAACGTGGAATTCGTGGATCCAGTAGAGGGCGTTCTCGATGAAGAACGCTCGCACCGGCTCGCTATGTGGCTCATCGAAATTGAGGGCGTTGCCCCAGGGAGTGCGGTGCTTCTTCGAGACGTACCAGGGACTGTAGACGCCGGTGTAATTGCCGTCAGGGCCAAAATGATTGTAGACCACGTCCACGAAGATCGCGAGGCCGAGACGATGAGCCGTATCGACGAGACGGCGCAGGTCGTCGGGGGTTCCGTAACAGCGAGCCGGGGCGAACAGACTGACGCCGTCGTAGCCCCAGTTCCGCTGGCCGGGAAAATCCGCCAGCGGCATCAGTTCGATGGCGTTGACGCCGAGACGGTGCAAGTCCGGCAACCGCCGCTCGACCGCCGCGAAGTTCCCCTCCTCCGCGAACGTCCCCACATGCAACTCATACAGGACGAGATCCTGGGGGATTCGCGCACTCATCCAGTCGCTGTCGCTCCAGGCGAACGAGTGCGAATCGACAACGCGGGAAGGGCCGTGAACTCCCTGGGGCTGAGAACGTGAAGCAGGGTCGGGGAACGGGCCACCGTTATCGACGCGATAGCGGTAGAGTGAGCCAGGTCCGACGCCCTGCCTCCACACACTGAAGTAGCCTTCGCTGGACTTCTCCATCGGCACGTCTATCGAGCGATGGTCAGGCAGTTCCAGTGCCAGTTCGACTCGCCGTGCTTCCAGCGCCCAGACGCGGAACCGGGCACCGTCCCCTTCGAGCCACGCCCCCAGCGAAGGCTTCCAACTCAACGTCATCCGATCCTCCAGCACGTCGAGGCATCATCCAGTCGTCATTTCTGGATTTTACGCAGCGCCTGCTGGATGGCCTGCTTCAATCCTCGATCGCGGACCTTTTTGTCGCCGTTGATATCCTCGAGCGTCGCGACCGCTTCCTTCGCGTCGGGGCCGATGTTGCCCAGAGCGATCACGGCCTCGGTTCGCAGCGTGGCGATCATGGGATCGTTGCGCTTGCCCATGTCCTTCACGACGTCGATGAGGGCCGGGACTGCTTCTTTCGCATCCTTGCCCGCCTTGCCGAGCGACTGCACGACCTTCAGCCGGGTCGCAGGCTCCTGGTTCTTCTCCTTGAGCAACTCGGCGAGAGGTTTGACGCCGGCTGGACCCGTCTTGGCGAGCGCCTCGACAACCGCCTGAACTACTCGCTTGTCCCGATCCTTGAGCGCGGCTGTCAGGGCCGGAACGCTCCCCTTGACCTCGGTGCCGATCGCGCCGAGGGCCTGGGCGGAAAAGCGGCGGACGAAAATGTCCTCGTCCTTGAGCGCCTTGACCAGCGCGTTGAAGGCGGGCTTGGCTTCCGCTCCCATTTCGGCAAGCTGGCTTGCCGCTCGACGCCGAACGTCGGAGTCCTTGGCGCCGAGTTCGACGACCAACGAATCGACGTCGGCGCGCAGTGGCGCGATCAGAATCAAGGCTGTCAGGAACGCGGTCCAGTGTCGCATGACGAGGTTCTCCCCATGACGGAATCAGATCGGTGTGAGTCGAGTGAGGACAGGACGTATTCTTGGACGCAATCCACCGCGCGAGGGTTCCGGCTCATTTGCCGGCGAGCAGAACCACCACAACGTAAAGCAAGGCCAGTCCGGAGAGCAGGACGAGGGTGATTCCTCCGATCCAGACAGGCAAGGAGGCGCGCAGCGGAGAGGGAGTATCCTCCGCTTTCGGTGTAGTGCGGGCATGATGACCGGCATGAAGGACGCGGGCGAACACCGGCTGCTCCACGAGCGGCCGGAAGCCTTCACGGGGATTGGCGCACACCTCGGCGTCGTGCGGCAGCCGGCCGTCGCGCAGCCGGCGGACAATCTGCTCCGTCGTCAACCGAATGCGCTTCCACTCCCCTTCGCGGTTCAGATAGCGAGCGATCCAGGTCGTCTCCTCCTGGCCGATCTCTCTCTCCGGCGCGGGAGTTCTCTCGGGCTGGGACAGGTCAGGGTGCGTCGGCTGGCCCGAAGTCGCCAGACAGGCGCGCACCCAGGGATCCTTGAGAGCGAGTTCCGCATCGACAAAACTGGGGACGCGGGCAGCGAGGCGCGAGCGCTCCAGATCGACGATCAACTCGCTGGCCGTCTGATAGCGGTCGCGCGGCTTGCGCGCCATCATGCGCAGGAGTATCTGATCGAGGGCGCGCGGCACCTCGGCGTTGAAATGGCTTGCCGGCAGGAAATCGCCCTTGTCCTTGGCCTCCACGATCTCCAGCGGCGTCTCGCCCTTGAACGGCACCTCGCCGGTGAGGAGGTGATACAGCGTGGCCCCCAGGGCGTAGAGGTCGCCGCGTCCGTCGGCGTGCTTGGCGTTCACCGCTTGCTCGTACGGCATGTAGAAGGGCGTGCCGAAGCCCTGCCGCGCGGCAGTCAGATGGCTGGCTTCGTCAGTGCGCTTGGCCAGGCCGAAATCCGTCAGTTTCGCGACGCCAGCTCGGGTGATGAGGATGTTGTCCGGCTTGATGTCGCGATGGATGATGTTGCGCGAGTGAGCGTGTTCGAGCGCCCGCGCGATGTCGAGAGCGATGTGGACGGCGTCGCCGATCGAGAGCCGGCCGAACTGCTCGATCAGGGCGTGGGCGCTGGGACCATCGACGTATTCGAGAACGAGATAGTGCTTCTTCGAGGCGGGATCCTGACCGACGCCGAGACCGCGAACGATGCTGGGATGATTGAGCAGGCTGCCGCTGCGCGCCTCCCGATAGAAGCGATCGATGTACCCCTGCGTGTTCGCCATCTGCTCCGAGAGGACCTTGAGCGCGACCTGACGATCCGTCGCCTCATGATAGGCAAGATAGACCGCTCCCATGCCGCCCTCGCCGAGTCGGCGCAGAATGCGGTATTCGCCGAGGCGGCGCATCTCCGCCGCCGGTTCGGCGGGTGGGCCGGGGTTGTGAGAGGAATCAGCGTGAGTACGACTCAGCGCATCCATCAGGGTTCGCCATCTCTCGTGGGGTAAGCGAGGGTTATCTTCTGGTATGGGGGTGAGTTAACTCTACAGTGCGAAGTGACCTTTCGCAACGAGAATGTTGATCAAATCGAACCCCGCCTCCACCGTGTGGCAGTGACTCTTCTGTCTCGCTCCCCTCGCCCCGGCTTTGCGGGGGCGAGGGGCTGGGGGTGAGGGGGT
>JBBRIK010000438.1:0-5486 GCA_038221045.1 Gemmatales bacterium | reverse complement strand
CATACCGACAGCTTGGAGTCACCTGATCCAGCGTTTAGGTTCAGCAAGGTGAGTATCATGACGACCGAAGCAACTATCTGAACGCTCTTGGACAATACACAAGCAGCTTACGCAGCATGTTGGCGGACGCTAAGCGGGATGAAACAGCTAAGCACATCGTCAGAGTTTTTCCGGGACCTCCTTCACTTCCAGCCAACGCTTGCCAACGCGATCTGCGCCTTGGACCAAGCAGACCGCTCGCTCGAAGAAGGGCGTGAGGATCTTGTGAGACGGAAGACGACACTTCCACCTGACCGTTTTCTGAGCGAAATCACACGTCTCGGAAGGTATCAACAAGCAATTGACGAAGCGATAAGGGTCGGGAAAACTCTTGGAGATTACTTCGCGTGGTTCTTCTACCAAAATGAGTTGGGCCGCCTTTATAAACACTTCGAGCACGATCCTATCACCGAGATCCCAACAGGCATTGGGCAGACCGGTGAATTGACGTTTATCAACAACTTCTCAGTGGTTGACGGACACTTTGTACTTTATCACGGCATCACCACAATATTGCGGCATGGGGACCTGAGCTTCGTAGATCTCGGCACGTTCAAATTGACCTGTTTGGGAGAACTGAAGAGCCGCGAAATGGCATCGGGGGAACTGGCAGTCACGGCCCATTTCATCGGCCCCAAAGATCAGCCGCTTCCCGATTTCTTCCGCAACGCCCCCGTCCTATCCTCACCCCGTGACGCATTTCCTCCTAAAATGGCCGAACGATTCAAACGACAGTTGCGAGGCATGGCCGAATCGTTCAAACCCATTCCCGCTCGTGAAGAATTGAGTCTCGTCCAAGATACACATTACCCCCTCTTGATGAAGATCGCAGAGGAATTGGAGCGGTCGGAAGCAGCTTACGAACAGTGCGGGGATGGATTGCTACTTGCGGGGTTCCGCACTGACGAAGGGAAGACTCTCTTTGATAAGCTTCTCGATACAAAGTTTGACCCGGTAAGAAAAATGCAGAACCTCGGACCTCATGTCCAACGTCTCATGGATATGACCCAGGGCAATGCTCCTGACAACACGAACAGCCTCATCATCTCTGCTCTCGGCAGAGATTCCTTGCCGGGGGCTACTCCGCTCTGTTGGTGGCCTATCCCGGTTTCTTTCCTGGAAAAACTGTTTTTCCAGGATGCGACGGTTGTGACCATCTATAATCCTGCTCATTTGATCCGAAGACTGAGAGAACAAGGATTTCAGGTTCACCTGCTTGGCAACCGTCGATACGACATCCACAAAATGGTCGGAGAGAGGAAGATGTCCCTGGAAGGGTTTGACTCTTTCCTGCGCCTCATTCAAAACCATCTGGTTTCCGAGGACATCGTGCTTAGCCTCCTGTCTCACGCCCAAAGCATTGTGGAAACCGGCAGGGTGGGAACGAGCGCACGCATCCCCTTTTACTTTGTTCCGCAGTTCCAGCACCACTCCTAACCGACAGAGGGAACGCCCGATGCGGAAACGGCTCCAGGAACCGAAAGCGTATTGTGAATTGTCCGCGACGCCTTTCTCGCCCTCTTGCTCGACAACATGACAGGGAGCAACTCAGGCAGGCTGCTTCGGCCAAGAAAAGGCCAAGAAAAGGTGTCAGGAACCGTTTTCAAGTATAACTACTGGCAATTCAACTTGCAATTCCCTTGGAAACGGTTCCTGACACCTGGTATGTAGGTTTGATTGACAAAAAAACAAGAAAAGGTTCCAGGAACCTTTTCTCGGCCTTTTCTCGGCCGGATTCAGGAGGGTCGCCACCTTGGACTCGTAGAGCCTGGCGCGCTCGATGGCCCGCCGACCGCGCTCCGCGGGCGAGACTCTGCCCGCGTCGCTCAGCGACTCCCTCCACTCCTTGCCGGCACGGGTGCGGAATTCCTTGACTTTCGGCCTCTGCTTTTCGGATAGGCGGAATTCGTCGAGTATCGCCGGCTGACCGAACAGATCGAGTTGAGTCGCGGCGCGGAGAACGGTCAGGTCGGCAAGGGCGCGGAAAAAGGGCCGCGGAAAAAAGACTGACCCCGCTGCGGCACCCCGCTTGCTTCAGGACTGCTTCCTCGAAAAAACGCGCATGGCCAACCCTTCTCCGCCGGCTGCGTCTCGCGGAAAAAGTTGCGAGGCGAGGAAAACCAACCCCGCCTGTCGATCAGATGGTCGCCACGACAAAGCCCGAGGTCCAGCGCCGGTTACTTGTTGCTATCTGGTTGCTTCGAGTGTCTGGGTTGCTCCGCTTGCTGGGTGCTTGACCCGACTTGCACTTGGAGGATACTCCTGCCCACCGTACGATGGGAAGTGTTGATCTGGGCGGAGGCGACGAGGGGAAGAAATGGACGCGGAAGCTCTGAAACGCTGGCGAGGCTTGCATCTTCGCATTGCCTGCGGGGAGACTCTGTCGAGTGCTGAGGAGCAGTCCTACCGAGCCGGATTGCGCGAACTGAAACAGGGGGACCCGATGGGCACCGCATCGGCTGCTCGCCTGCAACAACTCCGCCAGGACGTTGCCACTCTTGAATCGGAACGGGCGGAACTGTTCGAGCGCGGAAGACAGTTGGACCTCCGCATCGGCACCCTCGAGGGAGGTCGCTCACCTTCGCGAACAACTCCTCAAGCGAGCACAGGAGGAGCAAGAATTGAAAAAGCTGCCCGGAGAGTGAACCACGAACCCCCTCCGCCTTGAATCCGCACTCGAACTTTTCGACCGGCACCGAGATGACAGGCTCTACTTCCCCAGGAGCAACAAACCATGCCAGCGAAACCGACGACCATCGACGAGTACCTCGCGGCCCTGAGCGAGGACAAGCGAGCCGCGCTCCAGAAACTCCGCAAGACCATCAAGGCCGCGGCGCCCAGCGCTGAAGAGTGCATCAGCTACGGGCTTGCCGGGTTCCGTCTTGACGGAAGAGCGCTCGTGGCGATGGGCGCAACCGCGAACCACTGCGCCTTCTATCTCCTGAGCGGTTCCACGGTGGAAGCCCACAAGGAAGAACTTCAGCACTATGACACCAGCAAGGGCACCATCCGCTTTGACGCAGACAAACCCCTGCCGGTTGCCCTGGTGCGCAAGCTAATCAAGGCCCGGATCGCGGAGAACGCAGGCCGAGGTGGAAAGCCGGCCAGGAAGTCTTCGCATACCTGAACCCGTTCGATCATGCGCACAATCGAAAGCGGCTGTGGTATGGCCAGCCCGTGTAGAATAAACTGCGCATCGCTCTCACGGGGGAAAGGACCCATGGCCAGCTTCACTGCGACACAGGGGCGCTATCTGGCGTTCATTCACGCCTACACAAATCTGCATGGCTATCCGCCTGCCGAATCCGAAATCGCCGCGGCCATGTGCGTCTCGCCGCCCTCCGTGAATCAGATGGTGAAGCAATTGGAGAAGAAAGGGCTGATCGTGCGCCAGCCGGGTCAGCCGCGCTCGCTCCGGGTGCTGATCCCCGAAGACGAGATTCCGCCGTGGAACAATCGCAAGCCCGCGAGAAATCCGGCCCGCCCCAGCGTCCCTCCGAGGCGTGTGGCAGCGCCTCCGGCGAATTTGTACGTCGTTTCGGTGTTTGTGATGGGTGGACCCATCAGCGAGAAGTTCGCCAACAAGCAAATCAGCCGGGTGATTGAAATCCGCGGCGACCAGACACTCGAACAACTCCATCAGGCCATCTTCAAAGCGTATGACCGGGAGGAAGCACATCTGTACGAGTTTCAGTTCGGCAAACATCCCTACGATCCCAACGGACCCAACTACGGGATTCCCGATTCGCCGAAAAAGAAGAACGGGTACGGAGACGCGCGCACGACAAAACTGGACGATCTGGGTTTGAAGCCAGAGCGTGTCTTCGGTTACTGGTTCGACTTCGGGGATGACTGGTTTCATCAGGTCCAGGTGGACCGCATCGAGGAGGCCATCCCGACCGTCACCTATCCGCGAGTCATCAAGCGAGTGGGCAAATCTCCGCCGCAGTATGCTGGCGAATAGTGACTGCGAAGAGGGGAAAACCATGGCGAAGTCGAAGAAGAAACCCAAGACGGCCCGTCCGAAGCGCAAACGAACCCCCGCTGAAAAGCGGGCGCGGCGCGAGCGCAAGAAGAACTTCATGACCATCTTTATCAACGGTAAGCAAAAGCGGGTCCCACGGCCTCAGTTGATTGAGGGCTTGCCCGTCGATGAATTCATTGCCCAGAACGCCGATCCCGTTTGGCTGCATCAGAATGAAATGTGGGAGTACATCACACCCGATGAAGACTTTTGAGTGTTGGCCAGCCCGGCGAAGCTGGCCTTTCGAGCGAGGAGAGAGCAAGTGAGCAAATCGAGCACTGCCCAGCGGCTGTCGAAAGCTATCGAGCAAGCGGCAAGGTCCGCGAAGTTCTGTGTCGCCGGCTGCCTGCCCGCCGTCGATCTCGGCCTCGAAGTCGAAGGCCTGGGAGCGGTCCGCCTGCCGCTGAAACGAAAGGTGAAGGAACTCATCGCGCGTTGTCATCCCGCACCGTATGGTAAGGGAAGGCAGACACTGCTCGACAAGAAGGTGCGGAACACGTTTGAACTCGATCCCACGAGCTTTCGCCTGAGCGAGGCGTGGAACTCGGCAATCGCCCGCGCGACCCAATTGGCCGCGGCACAACTTGGCCTGCCCGCCGACCAACTGGAGGCCAGGCTGTACAAGTTGCTGGTGTATGAGAGGGGTGGGTTTTTCCTGCCGCATCGCGACACCGAAAAGCACGACCGCATGGTGGCCAGCCTGATTGTCGTGCTTCCCAATCCTTTCGAGGGCGGCAAGCTGATCGTTCGGCACGGGGCTGTGACGCAGAAGTTGACCTTTGAAGAAGCGGCGAGCGGCAAGGCCCCCTGCTACGCCGCCTTCTACGCCGACTGCGAACACGAAGTGGAGCGCGTCACCCGTGGCGTCCGGCTTTGCCTGGCCTACAACCTGGTGCTGAAACACCATCACGCGAAGCCATCAACGCCAGCGAAGCCGGCCGCACTCACCGACATGCTGGCGGAGCCGATCGCCTCGTGGGTTGCGACCCAGCCGGGGACGCCGCTGGTCTTCGCGCTGGAACATCACTACACGGAGCGGGGCCTGTCGCTGGATTTGCTCAAAGGAGCCGACCGTGAACTCGCGGACCTGGTCGTGCCGGCGGCGGAGAAGTCGGATTGCCTCGTCTACCTGACACAGGTTTCCCGCCATTTGTCGCAGTTCGCCGACGACGGTAGTTTCGAGCGAAGTTATTACCGCAGTTACGAGCCACGACGGCGCGCGCTCGAAATCGGCGAGACATATGAGGACGAGTTGATTGGAAGTCAGTGGGCCGACGTCCACGGCAAGAAACAGCCCTGGGGAAATATCGCTTTCGGGCTGCCGGCCATTGTCGCCTCGACGCCGCTCGCCGACTGGAAGCCGACTTCCGAGGACTACGAAGGCTACACGGGCAATGCCGGCAACACGCTCGACCGCTGGTAT
>JBBRIK010000437.1:0-5497 GCA_038221045.1 Gemmatales bacterium | reverse complement strand
AGTGTAGAGGAAGCCGAGTTGGAGCAGCAGACAGAGCGTGTAGAAGACGCCGAGTCCTGTCTGCAAATCGTCCCAGGTCGCGGGATTGTGCCACATAATTCTCTCCCAGCCGTCAGTTGTCAGTTGTCAGCCGTCAGTCGTCAGCAATCTGCCTTCTTGCTTATGGCTGACAACTGACGGCTGACAGCTTTCCGATCACATCGGGCCGCTGATGCCGCCGTCCTTGCGAACGCGCCAGAAGTGAATCGCGATCAGCAAGCCCACGGCCAACGGAATCGCCACGCAGTGCAAGACGTAAAACCGCAGTAACGTGTCGCCGCTGACGAAGCGCCCGCCGAGGAGGATGAAGCGCGCGTCGGAGCCGCTGTGAATCAACGGCACGTCGCCGATGACGAGGAAGGTCGAGCCGGGCCCCTCGTTGCCGAGGAATGGCGAGGCGCGAGCCATGTTGCTGCCGACCGTGATGGCCCAGATGGCGAGTTGGTCCCAGGGCAACAGGTAGCCGGTGAAACTCAGCAGCAGCGTTAATACCAGCAAGATGACGCCGACCCCCCAGTTGAATTCTCTGGGGGGCTTGTAACTGCCTGTCAGGAACACGCGATACATGTGCAGCCAGATGGTGATGACCATGGCGTGCGCCCCCCAGCGATGGATCTCGCGGAGGATGCCAAGCGTGGTGATCTGACGCAGATCGACGATGTCGTTGTAGGCGTATTCCAGCGTCGGCCGATAGTAGAACATCAGCAGAACGCCGGTGATCGTCTCGACGAGGAAGAGGAAGAAGGTGATGCCGCCCATGCACCAAGTGTAGCTGAGGGCGATGCCGCTCTTGCGCACCGACACCGGATGCAAGTGCAGGAAGACGTTCGTCAGCATCACGACGACGCGGTTACGCCGGTCCTTGGGCGCGGGATGGCGGAAGATGCTCTTCCAGACCTGCGTACCGCGGATGTATTCACCGAGGGACATCGCGTTGTTCCATGATCGGGGGCCGCTCGCGGCTTAGCAATTCTTTCCGCTAAGCCGCGAGCGGCCGGCAGGTTCAGACCTTGATGAAGGACTCGGGGTTGCTCCACTCGCCGCGTTCCTGCTGGAACTTGCGGCTCTTATCGACGACGATCTGGCCGTCTTCACCGATGCGGACGGCCCAGCGCTCCAGCGGCCGAGGCGCCGGCCCCTCGAAGTTGACGCCGCTGATGTAGAAGCCGGAACCGTGACAGGGACACTTGAATTTGCCCTCGCGCTCGAGCCAGTTGGGCGTGCAGCCGAGGTGCGTGCAGGTCGTGCTGAGGGCATAGATGATGCCGTCGTGACGCACGATCCAGGTGTTCTTTTCCTTGTAGAGGTCGGTGACCTTGCCTTCCTCGTAGTTGTCGGGCAGGCCGGCCTTGAACTTCGAGGGTGGCTCATTCAGGACGTTGGGAATGAGGAAGCGCACGGTGCCGAGCGTCATGGCCCCCATGGCGGCGATGAAGCTGCCCCAGGCGACGATCACGGGATCGCTTACCCAAGAGAAGAGAACGAAACGCCGCGTCGGCTTGCCGGCGGGTTTCGCTGCCGCGGCAGCAGGCCGGGGAGCCGTCGCGACCGCGCCCTTGGGGGCCTCCGGGGGAGGGAGATCGGGAGCATTCGGAGTAGGGTCAGCCATGGCTCTTTGATGCATCCGGGGACAGTGAAAGAGCCGGTCGTTCGCCCGGCACAGGAGCTTTTCTACATGGCTGTCCAGGGTTGTCAACCACTTTCGGCTCGCGTTTGAAGAGCAATGACGATGCCCGCTCGCGAGGGGATGGATCTTTCTGGAAGTGACCATTCATGGGGGCGGAATGTGCCGGAAGTGATAAGGGACAGGGGCAGAATGCTATCCGGGAACCGCTTCTTGCTTGCACCACGCGGCGGGGGGCTTACAATCGATAATAAGAGCGCTACGCCGCAAGCGGCAAGAACCTCTTTGGACCCACCTGCTCTCCCTCCTCGTCTCGCTCACAGGATCGCGGCATGACGCGTTTTCTCCTCGCCGTCTTTCTGCTCGTCCCCGGCGTCTCGGCGCAAACCATCGAGTACAACCGCGACGTTCGCCCAATCCTCTCCGATCACTGTTTCCAGTGCCACGGCCCCGATCGCGCCAAACGCAAGGGCGGATTCCGGCTCGACCTCGAAGAGGAGGCGCGCAAAGCTCTCGTCCCCGGCAAACCCGGCGCGAGCGAACTGTACAAGCGCATTACGGCGACGGACGACAAGGAACGCATGCCGCCGTCGAAATTCGCTCGCCCTCTGTCGCTGAGCCAGATTGATACCCTCTGGCGCTGGATCGATCAGGGGGCGAAATGGCAGAAGCACTGGGCCTTCCTGCCGCCGCGCCTTCCTCCGGTCCCCTCCCTCGACAATCAGCAATCGCCCATCGACGCCTTCATTAGCGTGAAACGACAAGCGGCCGGGTTGACGGCGTCTCCCGAGGCGGAGAAGACGACCCTCATTCGCCGCGTCACGCTCGATCTGACCGGCTTGCCGCCGACGCTCGCCGAGGTTGATGCCTTCCTGAAGGACTCCGGGCCGGACGCTTATGAGAAAGTTGTCGAGCGTCTGCTGGCCTCGCCGCGCTATGGCGAACGCATGGTTCTCGACTGGCTCGACGCTGCCCGCTATGCCGACTCCAACGGCTATCAGCAGGACCGCACGCGCACGCTCTGGCCCTGGCGTGACGGGGTCGTCCGGGCGATGAACGCCAACATGCCCTTCAATCAGTTCACGATGGAGCAACTGGCCGGCGACCTGCTGCCGAACGCGACGCCGGAACAGAAGATCGCGAGTGGCTTCAATCGCAACCATCCGCTCAATGGCGAGGGTGGGCGTGTCGCGGAGGAGTCGCGCATCGATTACGTCATCGACCGCGTCAACACGACGGCAACGACCTGGCTCGGTCTGACCGTCGCCTGCGCTCAGTGTCACGATCACAAGTTCGACCCCATCGCGCAGAAGGAGTTCTACCAGCTCTTCGCCTACTTCAACAACGTGCCTGAGAGTGGGGCGGTGGATCGGGGCGGCAACGCCGCTCCTGTGCTGAGCCTGGGGACGGCCGAGCAGAATCGGAGTCTCGCTGCTCTGCAAAAGGAAATCGCCGGGCTGGAGCGCGACGTCAAGATCGTCGGCCCGCATCGCCGCGATCCGCTGAAACGCCTGGCCGAGGCGAAGAAGGAACTCGCGGCGCTCAATAACAGCATCGTGCAGGTGATGGTGATGGAGGAGAAGAACCCGCCGCGAGCGTCGCACATCCTCATCCGCGGCGTATGGGACAAGCCGGGCGAGAAAGTCAGTCCAGGAGTGCCGGCGGTGATGCAGCCGTTGGCGAAGGATGCGCCGCCGAATCGTCTGGCGCTGGCCCGCTGGCTCGTCGATCCCGCCAATCCGCTGACGGCGCGAGTGACGGTCAATCGCCACTGGCAGACGTTCTTCGGCGTCGGCCTGGTCAAGACGACGGAGGACTTCGGCCTGCAAGGGGAAGCCTCCTCCCATCCCGAACTGCTCGACTGGCTGGCGGTCGAGTTGCTGCAGAGCGGCTGGGACGTGAAGCGACTGCATCGTCTCATCGTGACCAGCGCGACCTATCGGCAATCGTCGAAGATGACGCCGCAACTGCGCGAGCGCGACCCTGACAATCGCCTGCTGGCGCGTGGCCCGCGACATCGTCTGTCCTCGCTGGCGCTACGCGATCAGGCCCTGGCCGTGAGCGGATTACTGGTCGAGCGTCAGGGTGGCGCGCCGGTCAAGCCGTATCAGCCGGGCGGCATCTGGGAGGAGTTCAGCTTCAATCAGATCAAGTATGTGCAGGACAAGGGCGCGGACCTCTATCGTCGCAGTGTCTACACCTTCTGGCGGCGCAGCATCGCGCCGACGACGCTGTTCGACACGGCAAGCCGGCAGATTTGCACAGTACGGCAGACAAGGACGAATACGCCGTTGCAAGCGCTGACGCTGTGGAACGACGTCACCTATGTCGAGGCGGCGCGGCTGCTGGCCGAGCGAGCGATGCGGGAGGGCGGCACGAGTGCGGAGGAGCGTTTGCGGTGGATGTTCCGCCTGGTGACGGCTCGCGCTCCACGAGCGGAAGAGGAACAGGTGCTGGTCCAGACTCATGCGCGGCTGCGGAAGCATTATCAGACGAGTCGCGAGGAGGCGATGAAGCTGCTGAGCGCCGGCGAGAAGCCACGCGATGCGAAGCTGGACGCGGCGGAACTGGCTGCCTACAGCGGGGTCGCGAGCTTGATTCTGAATTTGGATGAAGTGTTGTGCAAGGAATGATGATGTCCCGAAGCGGAAGTCCCATGCATCCTCTGTTTGAACGACATTCGTTGACGACACGGCGACAACTGCTTCAGGGCGTCGGCCTCGCGGCTCTGTCGTCGTTGCTAAGCCGGGATGCCGAGGCGGCCCCACCGCAGTTCGCTCCCAAAGCGAAACGTATCGTCTACCTGATGCAGGGCGGCGCGCCGTCGCACGTCGATCTCTTCGACTACAAGCCGGAACTGGCGAAACGACGCGGCCAGGAACTGCCCGCGTCAGTCCAGATGGGCCAGCGGCTCACGACGATGACGGCGGGACAGAAGACCAAGCCCATCCTGCCCGGCATCACCGGATTCAAGCAGTATGGCCAGAGCGGCGCCTGGGTGTGCGATTTCCTGCCGCACATCGGCTCCATCGCCGACGAGTGTTGCTTCATCAAGTCGATGAACACCGAGGCGATCAATCACGCTCCGGCCATGACCATGCTGCTCAGCGGCGCCGAATTGCCGGGCCGGCCGAGTCTCGGCGCCTGGCTCAGCTATGGCCTGGGCAGCATGAATCAGAACCTGCCGACCTTCGTCGTCATGACCTCGCGCGACAAGGAAGCCTCTTGCGGCCAACTCTTCTACGAACACTACTGGGGCAGCGGCTTCCTGCCCTCGCGCTACCAGGGCGTCCAGTTCCGTCCCGGCAGCGATCCCGTCCTCTATCTGTCGAACCCGCCTGGGGTCAACAGGGACGTGCGGCGCGCTTTGCTCGAAGACCTGGGCAAGCTCAACGAGATGAAGCTCAAGGAAATGGGCGATCCCGAAATCAGCACACGCATCGCCCAGTACGAGATGGCCTTCCGCATGCAGACCAGCCTGCCCGAACTGGCCGACATCAGCAAGGAGCCGAGGCATATCCTCGACATGTATGGCCCCGACGTCCAGCGGCCCGGCTCCTTTGCCCGGCACTGTCTGCTCACGCGCCGGCTCATCGAACGCGGCGTCCGCTATGTGCAGTTGATGCATGCGGGCTGGGACCAGCACAGCAACTTGCCGACGCAGCTTGCCGTCCAGTGTCGCGACACCGATCAGCCCTCAGCGGCGCTGGTGAAAGACCTCAAGCAGCGCGGCCTGCTCGACGACACACTCGTCATCTGGGGCGGCGAGTTCGGGCGGACCGTCTTCGGCCAGGGCGACGTCAACAACAAGAAGACGCATGGGCGCGACCATCA
>JBBRIK010000436.1:0-5502 GCA_038221045.1 Gemmatales bacterium | reverse complement strand
GCTGTCATCGCACCGGGTACTATCGCTGTGAGCCGCCCGATGGATGGATGTTGTTTCGGGGGCGAAAGGTTCTGATGAGCAACCTGCATGTCCCAGGACTCAGTTCGCACGACTTTCGCCGTCTCGGCCACATCGTCCTCTTCGATCAGCAGCGAACGGGACTCGCCAAACGTCTCACCTCTTCTGAACGAGCCTTGCTCGGACGCCTTCTCGATCCAAACCCGATGGAGGGGACAGAAGAAGAGTACCAGGCGGACCGGGGGGGAGCGACGGCGGTCCGCGCAATGGCTTCGCACCGATTGAGTACACAACGGATCCTCGATTGATCCTGACAAGTCTGGCAATGCGTGCCCAGGTCGCTCAGGATCCGAAGGCCACCGAGAAGGAATACTTTTCACGCATCTGCGAACTGTATGAACATGTTTGTCGCCCACACAAGATCGGCGGACTGTACAACACCGACCACGGGCTGGACATGGAGTTTATCGGCGAACGAGGCGTCTACTATTATGACGGACTGAGCAGTGGTCAGCAAATGGTGTTACTCTTGCTCCTGCAATTTGCGACCCGACGAATTCACCGATCGATTGTGCTGATCGACGAACTGGAATTGCACCTGCATCCCCAATGGCAAGACCGCCTCTACTACGCCTTGGCGGATCTGGGCGAGGATAACCAGTTTCTGTTCACCACTCACTCCACGCACCTGCGCGACACGATTCGAGACGAGTTGTTCCACAGCACGGGAGAACTCGAATCGACGAAAACTCAGTGAGACCTCCCCATGGAAGAACTCTGGTTGGTGTGCGAAGGAGGACCAGAGAGCGTTGACGTTGCCGTCCTGCAATCTATCTTCACCCGCGTCTTGGCTGCTGGAATCACGGTCGTTCCCTCAGGAGGAAGCAGTCCGGGAGTAACGGCAGCCAATCTCAACAGTCGAGGCGATCGTGCGGGGTATGTGATAGATCGCGACTACAAGAGTCCAGAGCAAGCGGAAGCGGCGTACCATGACGGGAAAAATGGCTTCATCTGGCGGCGACACTCAATCGAGAACTACTTGCTGGCCCCGCCCGTGATCGTCCGGGCGTTTTTTCGCCTTCGTAGTCGGGCAGAGCATCAAGCCAACGGTCCCCTTCCAGCTTGGGTTCAGGCCTTGCCCACCGATCTCGCAACCATCGCCGAGGCTTTGCAAGAGGGCGCTCGAACTCGCGCCCCGGAAGAAGCCTGCCGCATGACGGTTCAGCGTCTCTGGGAAGATCTCTCAACGACTGCGGGACAAATCCAGAAACGCATACCCTCCCTTCCGACCGGGCATGAGATCCACGATCCTGAGGGCTGGAGAGAAGCCCTTCGTTCCGAAACGCAACGTCTTCGCGAGGCAGTGATGCAGTCAGCCGAGTCGCCTCACCTCCAGGAACCTGCGATTGTCGCCCGGTTCGAGGAAGTCTATTCCGGTTTCACGACCGAAGACTATTCCTCAAACCTCCGTTTCCTCGTCGATTTTCATGGACGGGATCTTCTTCGGCAATTCCGCAACTGGCTCGAAAACCGCGGTGTGCGCCTCAGGTACGAACGCGTCGTAAACGAGCTTGTTGATGCAGTTGCCGAGGTCTACGCTGCTGACCGAACGATCTACGGGACGGACGATTTTCTTGACCTCGCGAATGGGGTCCGCGCCTGGGCGAACTTGCCTCTCCTTCCGTAAATCCATTCGCTCATTACTGCTTCTTCCGGGTGTCCCAAAGATGCTTGGACGCTCCGAAGCATTGCGGACCGAGTGCTTCGGGTTTACAGTAACGTGTCGTCAACTTGCTGACTGTTCCAAACGCCGGAGAACGTCGATGCGTTGTCTTCTTCCGCTGCTGCTGCTCGCCGTGCCGCTGCACGCCGCCGATAACTTTCCCGCGATGAAGTTCAACGAGGTCAAGGAGGTCGCGCCCGGCGTCTTCTTCCGCTACTCCTCCATCAGCGCCACCGACAAGACCGTCCCGTTCGGCGGCAGCAACAACATCTGGGTCGTCTTCGACGATTATGTCGCCGTCGTCGATGCCAACTTCCCCAAGGAGGCCGAGGACGTCGTCGCCGCCATCAAGAAGACGACCGATAAACCGATCCGCTATGTCTTCGACACCCATCACCACGGCGATCACGCCTACGGCAACGCCATCTTCGCGAAGTACGGCGCGACGGTTGTCGCGCAGGCCAACTGCGCCCGGCTGCTGCGCGTCAATGGGCCGAAGGAGTTCGCCGAGGCCGGTCGAGGGCCGATGGGCCGCAAGGACGTTCGCGACAGTTCGCTCAAGGTGCCTAACCTGATCTTCGACGACAAGCTCGTTCTCGACGACGGCAAGCAGCGCGTCGAGTTCCTCTTCTTCGGCCACGCCCACACCGCCGGCGACGCCTGTGCCTACTTACCCAAACAGAAGATACTTTGCACCGGCGATGCCTGCGTCAACGGCTCCTACAACTACATGGGTCATTCCGACTCCGCCTCGTGGATTCGGGCGCTGGAGGGCATGCAGCAACTCGACATTGCGATGATCTGTCCCGGCCACGGAGCCATCACGGGCAAGGAACTCCTCGCAAAACAGAAACGCTATTTCGTCGAACTGCGCAAGCAGGTGCGGAAGGGCATCGACGACGGCAAGGGACTCGACGACATCCTGCCGACGCTCGATATGCCCTGGTACAAGGAATGGACCGGGGTGGACGCGAAGACGAACAAGGACAACGCCGACCACGTCCATGCGGAACTGACGGGCCGCATCATGCCGGCCGACCTGGCCGAGGACTTCGGCATCTACGAAGGCCCCTCGCCGGCGAAGGACGACAAGGGCTGGAAGAAGCCGAAACGGATCGTCGTCCCCGCCGGCCTGACCTCCCGGCGACTCGCGGAGCTGAAACTGATCGCGCCCAACGTCGAGTTCATCCCGGCCCGCGACGCCGACGAGGCGGCAAAAGTGGTGGGTGACGCGGAGGCCGTCGTCGGCTTCTGCTCGAATGAAATCCTCGAAGAAGGCAAGAACCTGCGCTGGGCGCAGGTCGTCAGCGCCGGCGTCGATAAGTACCTGACGCCGGAACTGCTCAAGAGCCAGGTCGTCCTGACGAATACCTCGCGCATCTATGGCCCGAATGTCGCCGACCAGGCGTTCGCGCTGCTGCTGTCGCTGACGCGCGGCGTGCAGGATTCCCGTCCCATCGATGGCGAGGCGATGTGGCGCAAGACGTCGTTCAAGCCGCAAGAGTTGCACGGCAAGACGCTGCTCCTCGCCGGCCTGGGCGGCATCGGCACGCAGATTGCGCGGCGAGGCCAGGCCTTCGGCATGCGTGTCGTCGCGCTCGATCCGAAGGAGATGGAGAAGCCCTCGTTCGTCTTCGGGCTGCACAAGCCGGACAAACTGATGGACCTGCTTCCCTCGGCCGACGTCGTCGTCCTGGCATGTCCGCTGACGAAAGAAACGAAGGGACTGATTGGAGCGAAACAGCTCCAGGCGATGAAATCGAGCGCGTACCTCATCAACATTGCGCGCGGGCCGCTGGTGGATACCTCGGCACTTGTGGAGGCGCTGAAGGAAAAGAGGATCGGGGGTGTCGGGCTGGACGTCAGCGATCCCGAGCCGCTGCCGGACAAACATTCGCTGTGGAAGTCGCCGAACGTCGCGATCACGCCGCATCTTGGCGGACAGTCGCCGGAAGCAGTAGAGCGGCGCTGGAAGCTGTTCCGCGAGAACGTGCGCCGCTTCGTGGCCGGCGAGCGCCTGCTCTGCGTCGTGGACAAGGAGAAGGAGTATTGAGAGCAATTGCCAGGCGAGCGGGGCGTGTAAACGCCCCGGTTTGGCGAAATCACCGGGGTGTTCACACACCCCGCTCGCCTTACAGGACAACAGCGAGGAACGGCTTATGGACGATGAGGCGCCGACGAGGCCCTGGCACATCCACATCAGTTGGTACGCCGTCATCCTGGCCGGGGTGTTGCTCTATGAAATGACCGCACAGCCAGGACTCGCGGCCGCCGTCACCTGCTCCAAGTTCGGCTGGAGGGACTGGCGCGTCGCGCTCTGGCTGCGCCGCGTCGATCCCGACTGGAAACGCGGCCGGACCTGCTTCTGGTTCTATCTCTCGTTCGGCCTGTGGAAGGTGGCCCTTCTGGCGACGCTCATGATGATGCTCCTGTTGCTGGCCATGTCGCCGGGCTGTAGGGTCTTGCCGGGAGGCAACAAACTGTCGCCGGCCATCGTCGGCGTGCTGACGGCGGCAGGCCTGGGCTTCGGTTGCTCCTTCCTGCTCACCTACCTCGGCATGGCCCTGGCGCTGCGGCATCGCGTCAAGGTCTGGCTTGGCCTCGCGCCCGTACTGGCCCGGCAGCAGCGCTACTGGCCGCCGGAAGGCGGACAGCACAACGCCGCCCCGTTCGTCATCATCACGACGCTGATCCTGACCCTCTGGCTCGCGCTCGTCGGAATGGCACTTCTCGCCGCTCAGTTCGGCAGGGCGCGAGGCGGAGTCGTCGGCCTGATCGCGCTGACATTTCTCGCTCTGGCTTCCCCTGCGACGCTTATTGTGCTGAAATACCTGGAGGGACGCATCTTCGCCCGCAGCCCGGCCGAGTGCTGGCCTGCCGATGACGTCGGCTGTCTGAGCGAGGAGGGCCAGGGAGGTCAATCCCTGGCGGAGACTGGCAGAGATCGTACATGAATTTCATGCATTTCTATCTGCTCGGAGGGCTGGCACTCGTGGCCGCCCCCATCCTCATTCATCTCGTCACGCGCGAGAAGCCGAAACACCTTCGCTTCCCCGCGTTTCGCTTCCTGGTGCAAAAGTTCCAGACGAATCGCCGCAAATTGCGCCTCCATCACTGGCTGCTGCTGCTCCTGCGCATGCTGCTGATCGCGGCCCTGTGCTTCGCCCTTGCTCGCCCAAGTCTCTTCCATCATCGCCTGTCATTCCTCAACAACACGCAACCGATCCTCGTCGTCCTCATCGTCGATACGAGCAGCAGCATGGAATACGAGCGCGGCGGACTGACGCGCCTGGACGACGCCCGCCGTCGCGCGCTCGAACTGCTCGAAGAGGTCCCCGAAGGATCGAGCGTCGCCCTGCTCGACACTGCCGAGGGAGGCGGCCAGTTCGAGTCCCTCAGCGCGGCGCGCGAGGGACTCAAGAAACTACAGATTCGTCACGCCAACAGCGCTGTCAGCCGGCAGCTCGAACGCGGCTTCAACCTGCTCACCGAGAAAGCGGAGGAGCGCGGCGTCGAGGGCGAACCGCCGCCGCGCTTCCTCTACATCTTCTCCGATCGCACCCGTGCCAGTTGGGACCCCACCGACGTCCGAGGACTGAAGCAGCCGGAAGGGGTCAACGTCGTGTACGTTGACGTCGGCGCCGACAAGCCGATTGATCTCGCCATCGAGCAACTGACGATGGACCCCCCGGCCATCTCTCCGGGCGACACGATCCGCATCCGCGCCGTCGTCCGCGCCACGGGAGAGAAAGCCGACCGCA
>JBBRIK010000435.1:0-5513 GCA_038221045.1 Gemmatales bacterium | reverse complement strand
AGTCTTGAAATCGTAGGGTTTTTGTGGATACAATACTCATCATGGCAAGACCGAAAAAACCTGAAGGCGAGTCGAGACGGAACTTCTTGCGCATCCGCCTGACGCAAGAGGAGCGCGCACAACTAGATCAGGCCGCGCGCGAGCGCAGTCTAGAAACCTCGACCTGGGCGCGGTCTGAACTTATTGGACTGGCGAAGTTGATTCTCGCTGGCAATACAAAGCGACCATCTTCCAAGTAGCGGCGGAATGTGCTAGTCTGAACGGTGGCTCAGAGGCGGTATTGCCATCCGTGGACAAACCATCATCCCTGTTGCTAGATTTCGGCGCTCTGTGTCGGTTTGGCAGCTAGTTTGTAGCCCTTCCCCACTTTTACGATTTTACCTCTCTTTCTGAGCGTTTGTAGGACAGCACCGATTACTCTGTCTGGCTTGGGCGAAGCCGTCGCGATTTTTCCGAGAAGTTCCTGAATGATATCTCGCGGGCGCATTCCTTCAGGATGCTTCGACAGAAGGTCGCGAATAGCGTCTGTTGGGGTCGGAAGAGACCCCTTCTGCGGTTGAGATGCTGGCTCGATTGGCGGACCCTTCTGCTCGACTGGAGGATCAGAAGAAGACGGCGCAGCATGTTTTTCCGGCGCTGATTCAGGCGTATCTCTTGAACTTGTCAGGTCTTCCAGCACTTCTTTTGCCCATTCAGGCGGCAGTTCGCTCAAGGCCGCCTGGAAGGCATTGAAAGCCGAGATTACGTTATCGATAGCCTTTCTTTTCCGTTCAAGAAATGACGCGGGCATAACGATTTTCCTTGCTCTCTTTGCGATAATCGAGTAAGTTTACAACAATACTGGAGGCGCGCAAAATCAGCGCGTTTGTGGGGCGATTCTCATCGGAAGGGGTGGGGGTTGAACCCACGTTAGGCGTCAGGCCGTCGCAAGCAAGCCGCCTAAACCTCCGGTTCGGAGCCGGGTGCCTTGCCAACTCGGCCACCCTTCCAGTGAGATGCAGGTCGGAGTCGAACCGACTGTCAGGACTTTGCGAAGTTCCCCGAGGACCGTCCTCCCCTGCATCCCTCTTAGAAGAAACCCTGATCCTCTGCTTCCCGGCGGTGGTCAGGGTTTCTTCGTTATCATGTAATCTACTCACTCTCGTAGCGCAGCGTCAAATAAAAACCAGCCGGCTGGCGCATTTTGCCAACTGGCAACGGGCTTGACTAGCAAACGGCTGGATTCCTGAAAAACGAAAAGAGCCAGTGACACCCCTATGTCACTGGAAGGATACGCCTGGATTTATGCCGAAAGTCGCAGGTTCTGGACACGTTGGCCGATGCCATTACGCTAAAGGCGGACAAAGGACAGCAGACGGATGAGTTGGGAGAAAAACATGACGGAAGAGGAGTGGCTGAGTGGGACGGACCCGCGACCTATGCTGGGGTTTCTGCGTGGTAAGGTCAGCGACAGGAAACTGCGACTGTTCGCTTGCGCCTGCTGTCATCGCTTTTTCCAAGATCGGATAACAGACGCCAGGACGCGAGAATGTCTTGCAGGCGTCGAAGCATATGCGGACGGGTGCATCACGAAAGAAGAGCTGATACGGTTGCGGAGGAAAGCAAACCAAGTGCGAGGAAACCCAAAGGCCCATGAAGCGGTTCAAGCGGTCTGGTTCTGCTCCCTACATTGGACAAGAATCGCAGCGGAACACTTTATGCGGATTCGTGGCAGTCGAGCGAGCCGCAAGGTCCAGCGGTTGCTACTTCAGGATGTGTTCGGCAACCCATTCCGGCGAGTTATCCCCAACTCCGTGCGGGGAACGTCTCGTGTCGTAAGTCTGGCGCAGGCAGCTTACGCTGATCGCGTATTGCCCGCCAACACTCTCGACGCTGACCGCCTCGCAGTCCTCGCCGACGCCCTGGAAGACGCCGGCTGCACCGACGCCGCCATCCTCGAACACCTGCGCGGGCCGGGGCCGCACGTTCGCGGATGTTGGTGTGTTGATCTACTTCTGGGCAAGATGTGATCGCGTTCCGCCCCGCGCCCGATTTTCGTGTGATTCGCTACAAAAGCGTGTGATTCGGCTAAAAAGGAGCAAAGCCACCTGCTGGAGCCGAAGGCCGAGCAGTTCAGCTTGCCGGGCGATACAATCAAGAACGAGGCTGGCATGAAGTTCTGGCTTGCCACTGCGTGGACTTCCTGCCAGGCAAAAGGACAAAGCAAGAAACGTCTCGCCATCGTAGTATCGCACCATGCCTTATGAGATCGTGGTCCATGAACTGGCGGTCAAGGAACTGGAGGCGCTTCGCGCGTTCGACCGCCGTCGCGTGCTTGCCGAGATTCGTGGGCAACTCACCGATCAGCCGGCCGTTGCTACCCGGCGACGCAAGTGCCTCCTCGATCTGACCCCGTCGTTTGACCACGACCTACCGGTTTGGGAACTTCGAGTTGGCGTATTTCGAGTGTTTTGCGGTGTGGAGGAAGCCGATAAGCGCGTCCATGTGCGTGCCGTGCGACGCAAGGAACCCCCACAGACAACGGAGAGCATCGTATGAAAACGATTCCAGCAAATGAGTTGCAGACAAATCTCGACGTCGTCCTCAACTCGTCACAGAGCGAACGCATTGTCATTTCTCGAGAAGGCAAGCCCTGTGCCGTGCTGGTCGGAATCCAGGACTACGACGCGGAGGCCTTGCAACTGGCAGCTTCGCCGGATTTTTGGCTCATGATTCGCCAACGACGAGCGGAAGGTAGCTCCATTCCGTTGGCAGAGGTGGAGGCGCGCTAACGACTCGGCGCAAGAAGTCGAGGACTCAACGAGCCGCAGCCAAGAAACCGCGGAACCACAAATAATGCCAATCGGCGTCCGCAACGAGGAACGGCCTCAGTCTTGCTGGAGGTGGAAAAACAAAACGGGGAGCTTCATCTTTTTCAGGTGAAAAAGATGAAGCTCCCCGTTTGCTTCCGCGTGTGACCCAAAGTCCCTGTACGGAGACGCCGAAGCACTGGTTGCCGTCAACCTGATCGGACGAGCCAGTCAAAGGAGAGAGGCGGATGGCAGCGTCGTCTCGGCCGGTACAATGCGATCGAGAGCGTCCTGGTGGGCGGCTGCACCAGGCAGCCACAACAACAGGGTCCCTTGGGGAGCGAACAGGGAGAGAATCGTGACACGCCATGCTCAACGAACGATTACGACCCTGAGAGGAATCCTCGTCAGCCTGCTCCTCACCATCGCAGGCTCGGGCTTGCTCTTCTGGGGGACGGCGATTCCCGCGGAGCAGGAGTTCGCACGCGAATTGCTGAAATCCTTCGGGTCCATCGTGGTGAGCATTGGCGTCCTTGCCTTCATGTGGGAGCTGTTCACCAAACGCTCGTTCCTGGCAGAGACGTTGGCCCTGGCCAACATGGCGGTGGAACTGAAAAACGCGGGCATCGAACAGGTGACCAACCATTACCTCGGCGAGGTCCAGTGGGCGGAGATGCTCAAGTCCTCGCAGACCCTGGAGTTCTTCTTCACCTACGCGCGGATGTGGTGCAACGTGAATTCGGTCAGCCTCGGAGAAGTGGCCCGCATGAAGAACCGCACCGTGCGGGTCCTGCTTCCCGATCCGAACAATGCCGAGGTCGTCAACGAGCTGGCTCGCCGCTTCCATTCCACGAGCCAGGACGTCGAGAATTCCATCAAGGAGACGGCCGGCTTTTTTGAGAAGCTGGGCAATCGCACCGGCGAAGGGACGACCGTTCAGGTTCGCTATTCGACGCGCGTTCCTTTGTTCTCGATGTATCTGCTCGGCGAGCGAGCGGTCTTCAGTCTCTACTCGCACGAAACCGGCAAGGGTCATGTGCCGACCTATGTCGTCAAGCGCGACGGCCTGCTGTATGCGTATCTCGAAGAGGAATTCACCTTTCTCTGGAACAGCGCCCTGGCCCCGTCCGCGACGGGAACGACCAAACCCGAAGAGAGAAAACGATGACCCAACGAAAGGGTCATGGAGGCGAGCGGCGCGCCTCGCGGGTTGCCGGTATCCAGACGAGCAGGGGACGTAGGTCGCCTATGCCCCCCGCTCGCCGGGTCTCGCACAGAAGGAGTAACGGGATGGCGAAACGCGCAGCGAAAGCTCTGGTGAAGCCGGGAGAGGCCGGGAGAGGTCGCACCGCCTCTGGATTACGGGGCGCTGGTAGCCGCCGTTGGCCAGGCGCATCAGACGGCGCAGAGTCACGCCGTGCAGGCCGTCAACGTGGCGTTGACTCTGCGCAACTGGCTGATCGGCTGCCACATCTTCGAGTACGAGCAGCACGGCAGCGACCGAGCCGAGTACGCCGAGCGGTTGCTGGATAACCTGGCTCAAGACTTGCGCAGGCGCATGGGCCGGGGATTCGGTCGTCGCAACCTGTTCTCGTTTCGACAGTTTTACCTGTGCTACCCGATTGTGCAATCGCTGATTGCACAATCAGAGATTGCGCAATCAGAGATTGCGCAATTCAAATAATGATTTCATCCCAAACTTTCCCACGCGCCATCCCGCTCCTGCGCTGCTCAATCAAATAATGATGGTTGGATGGCTTCCTCCGGCTTTGCCCTGGGCTTCGGAGGGCGACCTTGCGGACGCAATGACTGCTGCAATCCCAAACGCCGGGCCGTCTGCTCCACCCAACCCTCGCCGCCCAATGGCTGCCCTCGCTCGACGCTCCGACGGATCGCCTGCAACTCCCCCTCGCTCTGTGGCTCGTTGACCAGATCGCACCAGTTTTCCGGACACGGCAGCGGCCAGGGACTGAGGAAGTCCCGCTTCTCTCCCGGCAACGCCAGCCGCTGCGCCAGGCTGCTCCACGGCCATTGCTCCGCTCGCTCGCGGACCAGATTGGCACGCAATGCATTGCGTTCCACATAGCGGCAGAGGGCATAGAAGTGGTCATCCTCCGCGACGGGGAATGACTTGAACCGGCCCTGGTAAAGATGACCCGTGCCGACATTATGGTAATGAGCGTGCCAGCGTTGGGTGTGGGTCAGGGTCAGCCAGGCCATGAAGCGCGACAGATCGGCCGGCCCCTGGGGCCAAAGGACAAGGTGCCAGTGATTGGGCATCAGGCAGTAGGCGAGGATGCGCATCGGCACTTCGGTCTTCGCCTCGGCCAGGACGCGCTCGAAGGCGTCGTAGTCGGCGGGTTTGTGCAGGTAGGCACGGCGGGCGTTGCCCCGGTTGAGGACGTGGTAGACCAGACCGGGTTCAGCGATGCGGAGGTTGCGTCCCATGAGCGAAACAGTACCGCAGCGGCAAAGCAGGGGGGCAAGGAAAAGAGGGCTTTGGAGAATGGATAGTCGTAACTAGTTGCAGGATCTGCTTTTACGGAAACGGTTCCTGACACCTTTTGGCATGGTTCAAAACAGGCCCTTTTCAGGTAACACTCTGGACCCTGTCCGGGGCCGCCCATGCGAGGCAGCTTCCCGAGGCCCTTTCCGGCCTGCCGTTCAATTACGCTTGAAACGCTGGTAGCCGAGCAATTCCAGCCAGTGCGGATGAGTCTGCCC
>JBBRIK010000434.1:0-5518 GCA_038221045.1 Gemmatales bacterium | reverse complement strand
CAGTCCGATCAACATGCTGCCGCAATCCCCCAGGAAAATAGAGGCGGGCGGCAAGTTGAAACGCAGGAAGCCGAGCAAGGCCCCGGCCAGGGCGCAGGCCACGCAGGCCGCCGGCCACTGGCCCAGAATCACCGCCATTCCCGCGAGGGCGAGACAGAGGATCAGTCCGACCGAACCAAGCAGGCCATCCATTCCGTCCAGGAGGTTAAGGGCGTTGATCGTCCCCAGAAGCCACAGGAAGGTGAAGGGTACGGCCAGCAGCCCTAACTCGATGTCCCAGCCGAACAGGTGGATACTCCGGACGACCAGTCCGGACCAGACGACGATGGCCACGGAAAGGCACTGTCCGGCCAGCTTCTGCCGGCCGCGCAGGCAGCCGTAATCGTCCGCGATGCCCACCAGGCAGATGACCACGGCAGCCAAGAACAGGGCTGTCAGGCCTGATTCTGGAGCGACCAGCTGATCACGCAGCGGTCCGGATACGAGGAACATCCCCGCCACGGTCAGGCTGCCGGCCAGGAAGATGGCAATCCCGCCGACAGCAGGGATCGGCCGGACATGGACCTTGCGCCGGCCGTCTGGGAGGTCCAGCAGACGGATCCTGAAAGCCAGGGCGCAGACGAAGGGCACGAGCAGAAGACAGACCCCCCAGCTGACACCGAAAGCCATGAGCACGGCAACCGTCATCGAGCACCTCCTGGCTGGTTCGCGCCGCCGAGTCCGCTGAATCTTGGCGAAGGGCAGTAGGCAAGTCGCTGAACCATGTGGATCCTCCCACTCAGCCCTTGACTCGTGGGCTGCTGGCTAGCCGCTCTGCCCAAACAGTAGGGCCGACGGCGCATTGACTGGTAAGGCTCTTTCACGGAGAAGTCCGTAGGTAGGTGTCTCAGATCCTATCCTGCGCGGACTTCGTCCCCATCGGTTGCGCCGCGGCGCTACCGATCCGTTTTCGGCGCGGACTTCGTCCCCCTCGGTTGTGCCACGCACGA
This sequence comes from Gemmatales bacterium, assembly GCA_038221045.1. Taxonomy (GTDB): domain Bacteria; phylum Planctomycetota; class Planctomycetia; order Gemmatales; family Gemmataceae; genus JBBRIK01. The sequence continues at coordinate 4,529 of JBBRIK010000434.1, read as the reverse complement.
CCGATAGGGGATCTCTGGCTGCCAGCGCGGGCCGAGGTTCTACTCGGCGCTCACCTGCGCCAGGGTAAAGCCATCCAGCAAGATGGACGCGCCGCGCTGGATAAAGTCGATCTCGACCAGAAAACGCTGTCCGGTCGCGGTCCGAATGATCTTGCCGCGCAGACCGGCCAACGGACCCTCGGTGACTTCGACCAGCACACCGGGAGTCAGACGGTCCTCCGGCGTGATCGGCGCCCCCGTCTCAATCAGGCGATGAATCTGCCGCAAGTCGGCCCAAAGGCGCGCCTGATCCGCCACGTCCAGGGGACGAACAACTCGGCCCGTCGCGAGAGCCGCCAGGCGCTCCTCACTGTCTCCCAGCAGAAACACGTAACCGGGGAAGAGAGGAACCAGTGACTGCAGCACCTGGCCGCGCACCACCGTCCGCCGCGCCACCACCGGAAGATAAAAGGGGATCGCTTTGCGGCACAACTGACGAGCCAGGCTCTTCTCCTGGCGAGGCTTGACGTGCAAAACCCGCCAGGCCCGCCCGGACTTCTCCAGCAGGTCGGTTTCAGCAAACAGCCCATCAGGGAAAAGGGCAGGCTCAGGAGGGAGGATGGGCATGGGGCGGTTTCTTCTTGTCCTGGTTCGCATAGGATCTTGAGGGTGAGGTAAAAAGGCACAATATCTCACCTGGCGCAGATCCTTTGCGGCGGATTACCTGTCTGGGTAAAGTAGGCTTCCTACTGCGAAGTGACCGCGCGTCCCTATGCGATCCAACCCACGGGGGGCGTTTTTTTGTCTCTAGCCGGTTTACTACGGGGATGGAATCGGCAGGGTCAAATTCTGGGTAATGGGGTCTAGTAGGCTTCGGAAAATTACTGAGTAGGAAGGTTAATGCAGGGGATTACTGCTTGTCAAGCATATAAACCAGAAAATCGGGTAAGTCGGCCACACCGGCCATTTCGGAGCAAATAACGGTGAACGATTCGCCAGAGTGTCTGCAATGCGAATCTCAGGTAGGTTGTAGGATATTCTGCTCGTGCCCCTGAATCCTGGCCCTAGCTCGGGCAGATGTAGCTGCAAGAGGTATTAGGAGAACATTAGTGAGAGGCTCAGCTCCTGTCAAGGATCGCAGTATGAAAAAAAGTGAAAAGCGGTAAGACCGGCTGGCGTAAATCGGCCGTCGCGCCATTTCCGCCTGAACAACCTCGATGAATGAAACTCCAATGAATCTCCCGACGGTCCTTTCGTGATTCCGCGATAAGCCTGGAAGCGGGGGTTCTAGCCACGATCTCATACTCTTCCAATCGGTCCTTCAACTCTTGGAGCGAGATCCCTTTTCAATCATCACTCTGCGAGCTCTTGCGATCGACCGGGAACCCGGGCGATTCGGGAGCGGCCGGCCCGGCTGCCAGTTGACTCTCGGCTCTGGACAGGGCAACTCGGAAGCACTTCTTCACAGCCAGCATCACCGCCAGCATACACGACATCCGCGACAGGTCTCACCTCGTGGCGGTTGCAGGTGACTGCTGACTCAGCGCGGCATCTCGGCCTCACTTCATTCAACGCGAAAAACCTGGGAAAAAGCCTGGAAATCTGCTCGTACTGCGCTTGATGTCCTCGGCGTGGCGAGGAAACTGTCATGACGCGCGGCAGCGGAGCGCCGCCGGCACAGCTACGAACAGCCACCGAGGAGACAGGCCATGGGCGGAAAGAAGAACACGCAGGGGACCACAACCAGCGGCACCGTGCCGGCGCTGAAGCTCGGCAGTCGCGTGCGCTGCACCGACGACGGCGTCACCGGGCGCATCGCCTGGGCGAACGCGACGAGCGTCAAGGTCAAGTGGGACGATGGCGAGGAGATCACCTGGCGCCGCGACTCGCTGGCGGCACGGCCCATCGAAATCCTCGACGCGGACGAGGACATGCGCGATGTGCCGCCCGCGCCGGAACCCGAGACGGCAATCAGCGACGCTCCTCCGGCCCCGGAGCTAGTCGCTCCGACCGAGGCATCCGCGCCGGAAGCGGAGACCGGCACGGAGCAGGCCGACGTCACGGAACCGCCAGCGCCGGATGTGTCCACGATCGCCGTCCCGGAGCAGGTCGCCGAGGCGCCCGCGACGGAACCGGCTCCCTCCCTGGAGCAGACGGAAGACACAGCGGCCGCGCCGGGCATCTTTACGCCGGAAACCGCCGCCCCCACCAAGCCGAAGCGCGAGCTTAAGGCCAAGGCTCCTGCCGAACCGAAGGAGAAGAAAGTGTCGGCTCTCGACGCCGCCGCCCGCGTACTGGCCGAGGCGGGCCAGGCCATGACCTGCAAGGAGATGGTCGAGGTGATGGCGGCCAAGGGCTACTGGACGAGTCCCGGCGGCATGACGCCTGACGCCACGTTGTACAGCGCTATATCGCGCGAGCTCGCTATCAAGGGCGAGCAGTCGCGCTTCGTCAAGGCGGCGCCGGGCCGCTTCGCGCTGCGGGCTACGGCGGGCGTATCGAGTACCTGACGACTCCGCGCCGCCACGGCGCTCGAACGCTACACGGTCAAGCACGAGGCCCCACACGCGGGGCCTCGCGTCGTTGGTAGGAGACGGCCGGATCCACGCCACGGACGCGACCTAGGCCAACGTGGGCGATCCGTAGCCTATCGGGCGTAACCGCCGCTCCGCGTCTGCGTAAGGCATGATACCCTGGCGAGTTGCAGTTTTCCGATTGGTAGTCAAAAGGCCCCCCTGCGGATAGGTTTGCAACTGGTGATGTTGTTTACCCGCAAGGAGGCCTGTCCATGAACCTTACAGATTCTCTCAGCGTTCTCAAGCTGGAATTGACCCAGCAACTCGTCCCCCAGATCGTTGACCTGCTCACGGCCGCCTTGGCGGAAGGCCGGCCGGTTCACGAGGTCGAGGCCGGTTTATGGGATCTGGCCCTGCAAATCGGCCGGCGTGGCCTGACGGCGTTTTTGGACGCGCACGGCTCGGGAGACCTTGGCGCGATCGCGACACTGCCCGACGGACAGGAGGTCCAACGCCTCGAGGAACTGCACGCTCGCCGGTATGTCTCCATCTTCGGCACGTTCACGCTGGAGCGCACCGTCTATGGCAGTCGCGCAGGTCAAGCCCTGGAATTCGTGCCGTTGGACAACCGCCTGCAACTGCCCGCGAACGCCTTCTCCTACGTGCTGCAAGATTGGGATCAGTCGCTGGCCATGGAGCAGCCCTTTGGCCAAGTGAGCCAGACGATCGAACGCATCCTGAAGCTGAAGCAAGCGGTGGATAGTCTGGAAGGGGTGAATCGGCAACAGGCCCAAGACGTGAGCACGTTTCAAGCCCTGCAAGGTTCGCCGCCCGCCGCCGAGGAAGGGCAAATCGTGGTCGTGACGGCCGACTGCAAAGGCATTGTGATCCGCGGCCAGGGGACCAAGACGGTGTGCGGTGGCGAGCGACCGGCTGGGCAGCGGGCCAATCAGAAACGTATGGCGGCGGTGGCGGCCGTGTACACGGTGGCTGCCTACGTGCGCACGGCGGACGACGTGGTCGCCGCCCTGTTCCGCGACCCGGACTACGAGCCCGAGCCGCGGCCGCAGCCGTGCCACAAGCGGGTCTGGGCCAGCCTGCCCGTGGAGGGCGCTAAGCCCAGGAGCAGCATTGCGGTGGTCTTCGACTGGGTGTGGTGGGAGTTCGCGCAACGCAATCCACGGCTGACGCGGCCGACGGTGTGCTTGTGCGATGGCCAGGAAGCGCTGTGGCAGGCGTGTGCCGACGCCGTGCTGGACGACGAGCGCATCGACATCCTGGACTTACTGCATGTGACCCCACGTTTGTGGGCGGCGGCCAAGCTCTTGTACGGCGAGAAGAGCAAGGAAGTGCTGCCCTGTGTGCGGCAGCGCGTGACGCAGGTGTTGGAAGGAAAAGTCGAGTCCGTGATTCGGGCGCTGCGTCGCCTGGCCCAGGAGCGCGGTCTGCCCGGCACGAAAAAGAAGGCGCTGAGTCGTATCTGCAGCTACCTCTATAAGAATCGCCAGCGCATGCGCTATGATGATTATCTCCGCCAGGGCTATCCGATCGCCAGCGGCGTAATCGAAGGTGCTTGCCGGCACCTGATCAAAGATCGGCTGGAGCGTGCGGGCATGCACTGGACGCTGACTGGGGCGCAGGCCATGTTAGACCTGCGCAGCGTGTGGGTCGGCGGCTACTGGCAGGAATTCCAACAGCAGCGCATTGAGCGCGAAGTGGAGTGTCTCTATCCGCACCGGAACCTCGTCGCCGGTGAGGCTTTCTTCGCCATGGCAGTGTAGCGGAGGGTCGGTTACGCCCAGCCTATCTCACTGCGACCGCAACGCCTCCAACGCGCACACCTCTCCGGAGCAGCGTCTGCCACAAGCGCCGCTGCTTTGTCCAGTCGTACGCGGTAGCGATCGGCTGCAACTGCGCCAGGTGGATCGGATCGCGTCCCTGTTCCGTGCGCGGCAGGAACAAGAGCGCCTCCTGGATGTCTGGGGCGAGGCTCACCAGGTTCAGAATCTGGCTGATGCGTGCGCGGCTGACGTG
>JBBRIK010000433.1:0-5527 GCA_038221045.1 Gemmatales bacterium | reverse complement strand
ATCCCATCCCACCCGGCAGCTTACGCAGCCGGTTCGCCGGGCTCGCTAGTTGCGGTTGGGAAGCTGGTTCTGCGGAATCAACTGCTTCTTGTTGGGCAGATCCTTGTTCTGGAACGGGAGACCTCGACCGCCTGGACGGATGCGCTGCTCGAAGTTGTCCTGGTTCAGGCCGGGATCAATCTCGTTTTGCTGCGAACGCTTCTTGAGTTCCTCGTCCTTCTGCTTGCCGTCCTTCTCGATGACAATCCGTTCCTCGCCGACGTTGATCGACAAGGCCCAGCCCAGTTGCTGGGCGCGGGTGAACGTGGCATCGTTCTTGAGCAGCTCGAAGTACTCCGGACTGAAGAGCTTGACGACGCGCGTCTTGCGTTTGCCGGCTTCCTCAGCGTCACTCCACTGGCCGTCCTGAAGATAGAAGGTACGGCGGCCGATCTGGGTGACGGTTTGAGTCGCTGTCACCACCTGGCCCCGGCGATCGCGGTAGCTGGCGCCGGCGGAGGGAGCCATGGCTTTTTGCAGCGCCTTGTCGTTGGCGGCTTGATTAACCGCCCACGCTCCTGCCTGCTCCGAGCGGGCCGCCCGGAGACGTCCTTCGGCTTCCTTGTACATCATGTCCTTGCCTCCGCCCGCTCCGCCCATCGCGACGAACGAGGTATACTCGGTGACGATGCCGAACTCATGGCTCAGGCGCACCACTTCAGCGAGCAGCTCCTTGTTCTCGCCATGCAGGCGGATTTCCTGAAGCAGGTAGCCGATCTGCCGGGCCGCCCACAGCGGCGCGAGGAACTCGTTGTCGCTGGGCTTGTCGTTTCGCGCTCCCGGCAGATCGACCTCGCAGGTGTACTTCATCGGCTTGCCAGACAGCGTGCCGGAAATGGTGATGGTCTGCTTGCCGCCTTCCTTGTATCGGCCCACCATCATGATCTCGCTGCCCTTGAACAGGACGGGCAGCTTCGACGGCAACACCGACTTGGCACCCATGTCGCCGAAGGAGACCCGCACCCCGGACAGCACCGGATGAGAGAGGCGGTCGTAGAGACCGGCGACCTTAGCATCGAGTTCTTCCCGTGGCGCCACATACTCGCTGGAGCCATCGGTCACCTCGGCGAGGCGGTCGAGGAGGTGGGCGTTGACGTCGTTGCCGACGCCCATGACGAAGACCTTGGTCCCGTTCGTATTGGCTTTCTTGACCTGTTCGACGATCTTCTCGGGGATTCGTTCGCCGACAGTCGGCGCGCCGTCGGTGAGGAACATCATGATGCGCGGCCTTGCCGGATCGGCCTTGCCGGCGAGGGCTTTCTCCAGCGCGCCTGAGATATTGGTTTGCCCATTGGCGATTGCATTCTCGACGAACTCGCGGGCGGCAGTAACATTCGCCGGCGCTCCTGCGACCAGCTCGTCGCGGAAACTGCTCACTGCGGTGCCGAAGGTGATGACGTTGAAGCGATCGCCGCGGTTGATATGTTCCAGGCAGTAGTCGATGGCCGAGCGGGCTTGCTCCATTTTCTCGCCGCGCATCGAGCCGCTGGTGTCCAGCACGAAAATGACGTCCTTCTCGACAGCCTTCTCGACGGCGGCCCCGGTGGGATTGCCCATGAGCATGAAGAAGCCATCTTCCTTGCCGGTGCCGCGATGGGCCAGCATGCGCAGACCGAGGTCGTCCTTGTCGGCGACCCAGAAGAGGCGGAACTCATCGAGGCCGGACCAGTGATCGGCCTTCACGCTGGCCGTCGCCTCGGTCAGCCCCTTGCGGGTGATCGTGGCGTTGTGGGTCGGGCTGAAGACGCTGCGGAGCGGCTCCTTGGTGCGCAGGTTGACCGTGAGCGCCATTCGATCGACAGGGGCCTTTGCCCAGCCGGCGGCGGGCAGGGGGCAGTTCAACCAGCTAATGCCCTGGGTAGTGCGAACGGGAGTGCGGAAGCTCACGATCATCTGGAGCTTGCCTTGCAGCCGAACGGTCGGGATGAGGATGGCCGGCCGGCCGCTGTAGGCGAGCAGCTTGCCCGAGCCGCTGCCTTTCGCGACGGCCTCAAGAACATTCTGAGTCTTTACCGCGTTGAGGAAGACAGCATCGGCGAGGATGGTCGGACGAGTACCGGGCGCGCCGAGAGTCACACGGACGTCGCTGCCATCAGCCCCGGCTGGCAGGGGAATGAGACAGAGCGCCTGAACTTCTTTTTCATGCCCGTCGATGAGGTCATCGATCTGGACGGTGGCCTTGTCGTTCTCGACGGTGACGGTGGCGGAACTGTAGCGCACGCAGTAACCCTGAGCAGCGCCCTTACCAGGGACGAACTTGCCGTCGGTCAGTTGTCCAGGGATGAAGATAGGCCCGGCTTGCAGCGGAGCCGCGAGCAGCACGAAGAGTGCGGCAGCCAGACCAAGGGCGATGCCCTTGTGGCAGCCGGCAAGGGACCGTTTCGGTCGAACGATGGCTGGATTCATGGGATACTATCCTTCTCGCCTGGACCAGGGCTACTGCCGGCTGTGTGTTCCCGCTTTGGGGATTCAGGGCCGACGATCTCGCTCCGTAACTAAGACGGGCATTGTCTCACAAAAGATGTTTCCGTGTGTCACAATTATGTAACGGGTAGGTAACGAGGCTCCGGCTGACGGGACGGCAGGTGTGAGAGAGGGACGTGAAGAAAGTTGACCTCAACCGCAACCTCAGCGGTGTTGCCGCTGGCGGACAGCGCCGCGCGAGTGAAGGTTCTGGAGAAAAACTCGCGCTTGCGTTTCGGGCTGATAACGTTCCCGTTCAGGGCATTTCCAGACGAATGCGGACCACCCAGACGCTGTTCGTCTCCTTCGCGTCCTTCTGGATAGCCGCCCAGCCGTTGGGAATCCGATCGTAGATGTACAGCAATTGCGAATCGTCCACGGCCACGACTTCCGTGTAGGAGGAAGTATGGTCCGTCTTCTGGATCGGCTCCTTCGGCTGGCAAGTGTTGTGATGGCCCTGCACGTCGATTCGCTGCCAGGTCTTGCCGTCGCCTGCGCGGTTGATCCACAGATACAGGCCGGGCCGGCCGCCGGACAGCACGACGGTCCCATCCTTCAGGACGGCAAGACTCGGCTGTACGGAGAAGGCATCCATCGCAACGGGTGCCGTCCAGGTCTTGCCCTCGTCGCGACTGAAGCACTGGCCGTACTTCTCGCCGCTATTCATACGAAAGACACACATCAGCCGTTCGTCCTTGAGACGACAAAGGGCCGACTCACAGGGACCCTCGCCTCCCTTCAGCGGGCAGTCCGGGCCGGCGACGATCGAACGCACCTTCCACGCCCTGCCGTCCTTCGACTCAACGGCGACGAGACTGTAGCGAGTGTCCTTCGCGAAGTAGCCGTAGAGTTGAGCCAGAAAAGTCCCATCCTTGAGCGTCAGCGTCTGTCCGTTGAAGACGAAGCCGGCCAGCCCGAACTTCGGCTCGAAACTGCCCAGAGGTTTCGGCCAGCCGCTGACCGTCACTTCCTCGTCGAGGAGTCGCAGTTCGCGTTTGCCCTTCGAGACGAGTTGATAAGGAGCGGCGATCGCTTCCTTGCGAGCCTTGAGGTAGTAAGGCAACAGGAGGAGATCGCCGTTGGGAAGCGAAAGCGGGCTGTCGCCGTACTGCGCGGGTTGTGTCTTGCTCCAGGTCAGACCGCCGTTGGACGACCAGGCGGCCAGCGCCGTCGCGTTGGTGGTATGGACGTCAGCATAGTTGGACATGACCGCTAGCAGGTCGCCGTTGGAGGTGCGTGCCAGCGTCGGGAACCAGCAATACCCCTGGCTGCGGGCGACGAGAACGGGAGAAGACAGCGACACCTTGACGCCGTCGAGCGCGATGGTCTTCGGATAGGTCCAGGCCGGCTTGGGGTCGGCGGAGTGCGCGAAAGGACCGGCCACCAAGAAGACAATCGTGGAAACTATGCAGGGAGTGTTCATGAGGGAGTCATCTCGGAGGTTGTCCGGAAAAGGAAGCAGCACGTGATGGTAAGGCGCGGGTCCAGCCGCCGTCAAGCGGCTGGCTTGGCCAGCGACAAGGCGGGACTATACAACAACCAGAGAGACGAACAACCGGAACAGTGAGAAAGGACGAAGCGGATGGGTCCTTACGCGATCGGCACCGGCTTGATCCTTATCGGCCTGGGAGCGTGGGGCTATCTCGGCGCCTCGACGGATCACCCGAGCCCGTCGACCCTGATTCCCGCCTTTTTCGGCGCTCCACTGGTCCTGCTTGGTTTGCTGGCGCTCAAGGAACACCTGCGCAAGCACGCCATGCACGCGGCGGCGACCGTCGGCCTCCTCGGCGTCATCGGAGGGGTCGTCGGCCTGATCGTGGTCTATAACCGTACTGGGTCTCTGGAGGGGCGCGGAGCGATGGCCAGCGGCGGCATGATTCTGGTGAGCGCCGTGTTCGTCGCCTTGTGTGTGCGTTCCTTCATCCAGGCAAGAAAGGCCCGCCGCAGCCAGGCGACAACCGGCTTCCCGTCGCCCTGATCTTCCCTGTCCTCGCCGGAGACCGTCCCATGATCCACGTGAAGAAGATCCTGTATCCGACGGACTTCTCCTCGTATTCCAATCAGGCTTATTTCCACGCCGTCACGCTGGCGGAGAATCATGGGGCCAGCCTCACCATGCTTCTCGTCCACACGCCGGACTTCCAGGCACCGGGCGGACAGGCGTCTCAGCAATACTGGAAGGACCAGCTCGAGCAGATTCGGCCCGTCAATGAGGGCATCACGGTCCACCACGTCTTCCTTGAGGGTGAACCGGCGACGGAGATTGTGCGCTTTGCCCGCGACGCCGGCATTGACTTGATCGTGATGGGAACGCATGGGCGGACAGGGCTGGAACGATTGCTGATGGGCAGTGTGGCCGAAAAGGTGCTGCGCGACGCTCACTGTTCCGTTCTGGTAGTGAAGTTGCCGCGCGGCCAGTCGGACGTCGCGAAAGCGGACGTCGAGGTGAGCCGGTGAAGACGACAAGGCAGTTCCGGGGGGACCTCCTCCCTGGCAAGCGTCTTGCCGGGCGGCGCACTGTCCGATATATTCACATTTTGCCGGAATTCACGACTCTGTCGTAGCTGATGAGGAAAGGTCGATGCCGCACACGCCGAGCGCGAAGAAACATCTGCGTAAGACCGAGAAACGCCGCCTGCGCAACCGCATGGTCAAGAAGACGATTCGGACGCACTGCAAGCGCGTCGCCGCCGCTGTCGATGAAGGCAATGCGGAGACGATGAAGGCGGAGTTGGTTCTGGCCGTCAAAAAGCTCGACAAGGCCGCGGCCAAGCGCGTCATTCATCCCAACATGGCCGCTCGCAAGAAATCGCAGTTGGCTCGTCTCGTCAACACGAAGACCGCCGCTCCCGCCAAGCCGCCCGAGCAGAAGCCGGCTACTTGAGCTATCCCAACCCGGCGAGGGGGGGGGGGGGATAGCCCCGCGTGGGAGAAAAAGCCGGGGGGGGGTGCCCCCCCCCCCCCCGGCCCCCGCCGCCCACACCCCCCCCCCCCCCCCCCACCCGCGGCCGGACCGCCCCCAAAA
>JBBRIK010000432.1:0-5539 GCA_038221045.1 Gemmatales bacterium | reverse complement strand
GGCGAGGCCTACAACGTCGCGAGCGGCACAAGCCGGTCGATGCGGGCTGTCCTCGATGAACTGGTGCGCCTGGCCGGCGTCGAGGTCCAGATTCGCGTTCGCGAGGACCTGCTGCGTCCGGCTGAGCCGCTGCGAATGAATGTCAGTGTGGACAAGCTGCGGGCCGAGACAGGCTGGCAGCCGAGTTTCTCTCTCGAACAGACCTTGCGCGACATCCTCGCTTTCTGGAGCCTGAACGCATGAAGATCGCAATGGTTGGCACAGGCTACGTCGGTCTCGTCACGGGCACCTGTTTCGCCGAGAGCGGCAACGAGGTCATCTGCATCGACAAGGACGAGAAGAAGATCGCGACGCTGGAATCCGGCGGCCTGCCGATCTACGAGCCGGGCTTGCTCGAACTGGTGCAGCGCAACCGGCGCGAGGGCCGGCTCCGCTTCACGAGCGATCTCGCGTCCGCCATGGCGGACGCCTCCGTCCTCTTCATTGCCGTCGGCACACCACAAGGCGAGGACGGGGCGGCCGATCTGTCCGCCTTGTGGGCCGTCGGCGACGCCATTGCCGAACATGCCAAGGGACCGAAAACGATCGTCGTCAAGAGCACGGTGCCGGTCGGCACGAATCGCCGTCTGGCCGAGCGTCTGGCCACGAAGACGACGCAGCCGATGGAGGTGGCGAGCAATCCGGAGTTCCTCAAGGAGGGGGCGGCGGTCGAGGACTGCATGAAGCCGGACCGCGTCGTGGTCGGCGTGCGGCGTCCCGAGACGGCGCGGCTGTTGCACACGCTTTATGCCGCGTTTCTGCGGACGGAACGGCCGTTTCTGGCGATGAGTCCCGAGAGCGCGGAGATGACCAAGTACGTCGCCAACGCGATGCTGGCCACGAAGATCAGTTTCATCAACGAGATGGCCAACCTGTGCGAGTGCATGGGGGCCGACATCAACGACGTTCGCCGAGGCATTGGCCACGACGTTCGCATCGGCTTTCAGTTCCTGTTCCCCGGCGCCGGATACGGGGGAAGTTGCTTTCCCAAAGACGTGCGGGCGCTGATCGCCATCGCCAAGCAGGCGGGCGCGACGTCACACATCATGGAGTCCGTCGATCGCGTCAACGAGTTGCAAAAGCATGTGCTGTTCGCGAAGATCAAGGCCCACTATGGCGCGAACCTGAAGGAGAAGACGCTGGCGATCTGGGGCCTGTCCTTCAAGCCGCGCACGGATGACGTACGCGAAGCGCCGGCGCTGGTGTTGATTGACGCGCTCTTGAAAGAGGGCGTCAAAATACGGGTTCACGATCCCGAGGCGTTGTCGAACGTGCGCGAACAGTACGGCGATCGTCTGGTGTACTGCGATCGGCCTTATGGGGCGATCGAGGGAGCAGACGGACTGGTAATCGTGACGGAGTGGCAGGAGTTCCGCAATCCGGACTTCGAGGTGCTGCGTCGTCTGCTGAAGTCGCCGGTCATCTTCGATGGACGCAATCTCTACGAACCCGCGAACCTGGCCAGCCTGGGGTTCACCTATCATTCCATCGGCCGACAGGATGTGCATCCTTGAGTTCGCCGCGAGAGGAGGAGTTGAATGAAGAGGGAATTAACTGTTCAGGTTGGAGCGGATGGCGTGTTGACGCTTCCGCTTGGCCACGAAGACGCCAACAAGACAGTCCGGGTGATTGTCGAAACGGTGGATGAAGCCAACGTCCGGTCAGGTTTGAACCAGGAGGAGTGGGGGCAGTTCGTACGAAACATGGCCGGTAGGATTACGGACCCAACCTTTGACCGACATCCCCAAGGAGAGTACGAACAGAGAGATACTCTTCCATGATGTATCTCCTCGATACGAACACCTGCGTTCAGTTTTTGCGGCAGAGTTCCGCTTCTCCTGTTGCTACCCGACTGGCTGCGACCGCTCCCGGCGATGTGGTACTCTGCTCGATTGTGGTGGGCGAGTTACTGTTCTCGCTGAACCAATACAAGGATAACGGTTCGCGCGGAAGCAGGAAAGCCATCTCATACCTCGATCGCCGCTTGCGGCTTTGCAGAGAGACTACAAAGCCGCAAGCGGCAACACACTTCACGGGCAATCAGGCACGAGGACCGGCACTTTCCTCGTCATCGTCACGAGCACCGGCACACAGTAATACTCCTTGCGCGTCGTCGTCTCCTTCTTCCAATCGCAGTGAACCAGCGTCTCCTTGAACGCACGCTTCTCCGTCTTGTAATTGCAAACCTTCACCGGAATCTTCGTCGTCTCCAGCACCCGATCGTAGACCGTGGAGCAGACCTTCTCGACGACCATGTGTGGCTTGCAGCTCATGTAAGCGCAGCCCGTACAGGGATCGACGACGGTGCAGGGGACGCACACCATACGCGCCACCTCGCGCACTTCCTGCCTCGGCTTGAGCGTGCAGGTGGTCACGTCGCGCGTCTCGTCCTTCCACTCCGGCACGATCACGTCGCGCGTCACCGTTCGCACTTCCTCTCGGTAGACCGGCTTCATGACCTCATACGACACGTCCTTCGAGCGCCATTCCATCTTCTGGCAGGTCACGGGCTGATCGACCCAGACGACTCTGCATCCCGGCGGACAGAATGGTCCCTGGGCTTGCGCCGCCCCGGCCAGCGCCAGAAGCGCCAAACAGGTCAACCTTGTCACGAACCGCTTCATCGTGTCCCCTCTTGTGTAACGACTGGAAAATCAGGGAATCCGTGCAGGCAACTCCTTCTTTTCAGATTGCCATGAATGCAGCGCGGATCACAAGAAGATTGACTCCCGCCAGCACGAGCCGGCACCGGGAAATCCCTCAGAATCCCTACAGCCGGAACATTCAGCAGAGTTGACGGCGAAGCGACCGCGCCAGACGAGACAGCGACCGGCGACAGCGGTTCGCGCTGCCGGTAACACAGACTGTCCGCACCTGCACTTCGAGATTGGCGTGTGGCACCGGAATCGTCCAGTTCTCATCGCGGAAGCCAGGATGGATCAGGACGACCCGCGGCGAACCGAGAGCCGCGGCGTATGCGAGCGCCTGATAGAAATCCGCGGGCCGGACGCTGCCGGGACGAAGACGTTTCCATTTGGCGTCGGCCACGAGACAGACCTTCGCTCGCTCGCGGATCACCCCATCGGGACGGAACTGGACGGGGGGCAACTCGAAGAGCCGTTGCACGTCGAGAGAGAAGCGTTCGCTGGCGTTGAAGACCTCGCTCAGTCCGCGCGTCACCCAGCGCTCGAAGAGTCGCTCCAGGTCGAGCAGGAACGCGTTCTCCGGTCCCCTCGCTCCCGCTGGCGCGTGACACCCCTCTGTCACCAGACGGCACAGTTCCAGCAGGGGCCGATAGGCTGATGTGGCGCGATCGGCCAGGGCCTGAGTGAACATCTCGGGAGTGAGTGGAACGAGGGAAATAGCCCTGAGCGAGTCGAGGGATCTCGATAGGGCCGGCCGCATCGACTCATCGACCAGAGGGGAGCGAAGGAGCATTTCCAGAGTCGCGCGCGGCAACTGGTTACAAAGGACGTCGGCGGTCAGGACGTCGCTCTGGCTATGGAGGACGTCGCGGCGCGGCTGATGACGCAACTGAGCGGGAACGTCGAGGCGTCCCTGAAGGAATGGTCCCTCGGTTGCCTCCTCGCGGTAGCCGTGCTGCAATCCCCCCGCCACACGCTCGGCCACCAAGCGCGTCAAACGAACGAGCAGGAAATCGAGCAGCCCGGCACCGTCGCGCAGGACCTCGCACGCGGAGGAGTACTCCTGGGGAGGGGCGTCGGGATCGAGCAAAAAGGCGAAGGAACGCAAGGGTAACTTGGGCCGAATCACGAGCCGGCACGTCGGTGCCGACACGATGCCGACCATGCGCGTGGCGCGGACGAGGAAAACGCCTGTCTGCCGCGTCGGGGCCAGACGTAAGTGGGTGCGGTGTTGCGCGAGCAGAAAGCCGACGTCGTCGCCCGAGAGCCGGCACTCGGCGGACTGGCGTTCGGTCAGGAAATAAGTGGGCATGGCTACTCTCCGTCCTCCGGGCTGTCTTCTATGATAAAACTTTCCGATTCCCTATCAGCCCGCAGGCAGCTCAAGGAGTGAGAACCATGGCCGACATCCGCGCCTTTCGCGCTTTTCGCTATGACATGGGCCGCGTCGGATCGCTCAGCGACGTGATTGCTCCCCCCTATGACGTTATCGATCCGGCCTTGCAGGACGCACTTTACGCGCGCAGCCCGCACAACGTCATTCGTCTGATTCTCAACAAGGAATCGCCTTCGGACGACGAGCGCGACAACCGCTACACACGCGCCGCGGGCTGCCTGCGCGATTTGCAGCGCGAACGCATCATTGTGCAGGATTCCGCCCGCTCGCTGTACGTCTATCATCAGGAGTTCGAGTTCGAGGGCCGGCGGGCGGTGCGTCGCGGCTTCCTGGCTCGCGTCCGTCTGGAGAAGCTGGGACAGGGACGGATCTACGCCCATGAAGAAACGCTCGCGGGACCGAAGGCCGATCGGCTCAAGCTGTTTCATGCCACGCACATGAACCTCAGTCCCGTGTTCGGGCTGTTTCCCGATCCGGAGAGCGAGGTGCAGGATCTGCTCGACCGGGCCATTGCTCGCAGCCTGCCCCTGGAAGCAACGGATCACCTCGGCGTCGTCAGCCGGCTCTGGCCGGTCAGCGATCAGCACATCGCCAGCCAGGTGACGGGTCTGATGGGGCCGAAGCCGATCTTCATCGCCGACGGCCATCACCGCTACGAGACCGCCCTGCGTTACTTCGAGGAGCAGCAGGCGGCCGGCGAGGCGACCGGCGAGGAGCCGCCGCAGGGTTTCATCCTGATGATGCTCGTCGGCATGAACGATCCCGGTCTGCTCATCATGCCGACCCATCGCCTCGTCAGCGGCCTGCCCGGTTTGACGAGTGACAAGGTGGTGTCACTGCTGTCGTCGCATTTCGCGGTGGAGACAGTCGGCAAGGGCGAGAAGGCAGCGCACGATGCGTGGGAGCTGATCGAAGCGGAGGGATCGCAGAACGTGCTCGGCTTTGGCACGACGGCGGATGGGGCCTGGCACCTGGCCCGGTTGCGCGATGGAGCGCCGATGGCGAAGCTGGCTGCCGCGCACAGCGCCGACTGGCAAGAGCTGGCCGTGAGTGTGCTGCATGTGCTGGTTCTCGATCATCTGATTGCAGGGCAGTTGGGCGCGAAGCCCTCGTGCCGCTATGTGCATCTGCTGCGTGAAGTGACGGAGGCGATGACGGCGAAGACATGCGACCTGGCCGTTCTGGTGCCGCCCGCGACGATGGGGCACGTCGAGAGCATAGCGGGCAACCTCGAGAAGATGCCGCCGAAATCGACGTACTTCTACCCCAAGGTGTTGACCGGGTTGCTGTTCAATTCGCTGAAGGTGAATTGAGACGGGGCCGCCCGCGAAACGATGAATCAGGACGGTCCGATTCCCGATTCCCGATTCCCGATTCCCGATTCCCAATTTGAGTTAATCTATTATTTTGACGAAAAAGATAAAATGTTATCCCAAGTTTTTTACTTGCTGCGTTCTCG
>JBBRIK010000431.1:0-5545 GCA_038221045.1 Gemmatales bacterium | reverse complement strand
CCTTCGACATAATGCCGAACGTCCTGCTGGTTGTGTTCGTCCTGGGCATTCAATTGCAGCGCTTGCAGTGCGTGCAACTTTTCCAACACGTCGTCCTCACGCCGAGCCGTCGCCACGACACGCAGCCAAGACGGCAACTCGTTCAGCCGGTAGGCCAGCATCTCCACCAGGTTCAGCCCGGCTTCCTTTCGCGTCAGCGCCTCGTCCAGCGCGTCGAACAGCAGATAGCGCACGCCCCCGGGTGGCGCGGGCAGTTCGCGCAGCAGGGCCAGCAGTCCCTTCGTGAAAGCGTTGATCGGATCGCTGTTGCAGTTGGCCTCGCCGATCGCGTCGGATTGCAGGCGTGCCGCATAGTCCGGCAGTTTCGCGGCAACCTGTGCCGCCAGCGCCCGGACGATCTTTGCCGGCTCCAGGGTGGCCCGCTCGTCGGCCCGGCAACAGTGATAGGCCAGCGCCTGCTCGCCGCAGCGATGCACCAACTCGGCGGCGATGGCCGACTTGCCGATGCCGGGGTCGCCGAGGATCAAGAGCGACTTCTCAGCTCGCTTCGTCCGCCACTCCTCGATCTCTGTGCATAGCCAGTCGCGGCCGACGAACCCCTGACGCTTCAACTCCAGGAACGAGGCGAAATCGAACGGCGACGTCAGCCCCAGGTTCTTCTGGCGTCCCTGCACCCAGCGCAGCACGGCGGGGGCGATGTCCAGCGACGCGGGATCGGCGCGAAAGACGCCGCAGCCGTGCTTCTTGCGCAACCGCACACGCCAGCGGCCGATTTCCGCATCGGTCTCGCGTTCGTCGAACTCCTCCGGCCAGTTGTTCTCCGCGTCGTCGAGGAGGAACACCAGAACGTCGATGCCATGTTCGACGGCGTACTGATACTCCATCTGCGTGATGGAGAGGGTTTCGTCGTCGGGGATGAAGCCCTTTCGGAAGGCGACGAGCAGAATGCACAGGGCGCAATCCTTCATGCGTTCCAGACAGAACGACTTCGGCTCATCGCTGGCGGCGCTCCAGTCCTCCATCGGATCGACCTGCAGTCCGCCGCCGCGCAAGAGCGCGATGGCGCGAGCGCGATGGGCTTTCAGATCGGTGAAGGTGGACGAGACGAATGCCTTGAGGGAGGTCATGAGGCGAGGCCCGCGAGGACTGGTGAATTGCATGGAGGATAACAGGATCCTCAGCGTTTCGCCACCAGCCGGAGCCATTCCTGCCCCTGTTCCGGCCTGGACGGGAGCAACTTCCGTTCACGGGATCTGTTCGTAATCTATGATGCGAGCGATGGGAGGTGAGTCGATGACGTGAAAATAGGCACGCAGAGGAGGGATGTCCAGGTATCGAAGGGTGGGAGAGATTGAGGGCATCGCCTCACCCTTCTGATCCGCGTCTTCCTTCAATTCGGCGTCGATGCGATTTGATGCCGGACTGATCGCGGAACGATCTGCCGAGTCCCCCTGCGTCCAGAGTCGAGCGAGTTGGTTGATGGCCTGCCGAGTAGGAGCAACGGTGTAACGGGTAGGCACGTTGTCCCCTCAGGAGTTCAAGGAGGCCAGGTATGCCCTTATCTCTTCCTCATCGCCTCGCGCCAGCAGCGCATTTACTTCGCTCAGGGGCCGGCTCTTGCTTTGGTCTTCCGCAGCCCACAGCGCTAACCGCTCGGGAGTGACGAAGAGACGGATACGATGCTCCGGCTCGAGAATGTAGACGTAGGCGCTGCCATTCTCGTTGTAAATGCCCAGTTCCTTTGGAGGATGCTCGCCGAAGTAGTCACGAAGGATTTGCTCAAGGAGGTAGCGTTTCTCTTCCCGCGAACAGCGCAGCAATTGCCCGAGCAGTGCGACCGCTTCAGAACGTGGAGGAATCGGTGCCGGGCCAGGCAGGCCTACAGGGATGGTTGCAGGTTCCATGAGATATTCCTTTCAGACTCCACAATTTCGCTCATTGTACCCCTACCTTCCGATCCCCGGCAATGCACCTTCTTGCTCGCGCTTGCTGAATTGGCCTGTCTGGTGGTGGTCAGCAGCACGAGGTCGTGCGGCAGGACCATGACCGGATCCTTTCCACCAGCGATCGATCCCGCCCGCACCTGGAGAGTCAGCATCACTCCAGCAGACGTCTAACTCTCTCTGGCGGACGCTTCGCTACCAAGGACCGCTCGTGCAGAGGCGACCCAGACAGGCGCAAACGGCTCGCTTTCGTCCTTCTTCCCTGCCCTCTGTCAGTTCCCATGCACCGGCATGCACACCTGCTCCAGCAGACGCTCGCAGCGCTCCTGAATCAGGTCCGCGAGGTTCGGCAGCTGCTGGCCTGCGGGCAGCGTCTCGGTCAGGACGGCCAGCCAGCGCGGCAGGCTCGACAGCAGAGCGAAGGAGTCCGCTGACAGCGCTTCCAGACGGGCATGATGGCCCGCTTTCTCCGCCTCCTGCCAGAGCGTCTTGCTCTTGCCGGTCAGCGACAGGTCGTCCTCGGGACGCAGCAGGATCAGGTGATCGATCATCACCGGCTCAACCTTGAAGGCGTCGAACTTCGCGGCCAGGTCGCGCGGCTTGGCCGGACCGCGTCCAAGGAATAGCCCGATGCCCACCTTCCACGGCTGTCCGTCCTTGCAGACCCAGTGCGTGATGGCCAGCGCTCCATACGTCGGATGTTCCCCGAAGGTCCACTCAGGCACGACATGCGACAGCCGCCACGGACCTACCTTGACACCGTGCTCGTGGCACACTTGCAGGAACAGGCCTAAACCCGCCTGCAACTCGCGCGTCGCTCCGGTCATCGCGCCTTCCGGCTCCAGACGCCGTTTCGCCGCCCGCACCTCCTGATCCCACATCTCCAGGAGCGCGGCTCGCGAAGCCGGAGCGGATGCAGGCACCATCGACTTCTCTTCGATCGCCGTTCCTCCCGACGTTTGCACGACGACGACCGACTTGACCTTCGCTGGTTCCTCCACAGGCAGACGCGGGGCGGCCGCCGGTTCGCTCGGCCGTGTGCCGCGTTCCTCGACCTCGGTGCCGTAGATGAGGTGGTCGAACAGGTGACGGAACTGTTGCAGCATGTCGCGCAGCGTCGGCTCGGTCCGGGCGATGCGATCGATCTGCTCGTCGGTAAAGGGGAAAATAGCAGTGAGCTGGTCGCTGTCGGGCAGCTCTTCGAGGCTGGGCCGCAGCCGCTGCTCGACCACCCGCCGCACGAGTTCCGCCGGGGGCGCTTCCAGCCGCAGGGCCTGAATCGTGCCGTACTCCGTGACGTGGACCGGATTGTTGAGACGATCCTGAATGTAGCCGTCCAGCGATGGCACGAAGCGATTCCACAGGCCGCGCTCGGCGAAGATCAAGAAACAGACGCCGTCGAGCTGATGCATCACCTGGACGATGCCGGCGAAGAACGCCTCGGCCACCTTATGGGCGTCGTCGCTGCGGCGCGCCAGCAGCAGGTCTTCGAGTTGATCGAAGGCCACGACGACGGGGACCTTCAAGCCGCGAAAGACCTCCATCAGCACCTTGAGCAGGGCCAGCACAAGATCCTGGCGCGTCGGCCGGACGCGGAACTCCAGCTCCGCGAACCCGAAGGTCAGGAAGCTCGCCAGCTCCGCCTCATCGCCGAGCAGCGCGGACTGGCAGAAGCCCTTGAGGATGTGGTTGCGCATCAGACCGGCCGTGTTGTGCGCTTCGGTCCGGTCGATGTGTTTGGCGATCGCGTCGCAGGCGCGTTGCGGCTCAAGGTTCGCTTCCTGACAGGCGCGGCGCAGCGAGCCGCCCTGCATCGGCGAACCACTCGGCTTCGAGAGTGCGTCGATCAGCCATTGCGTGCGTTCCTGGGCCTGCGAGCCGCCGAGGCCGAGCTTCCGCGCCCAGCGTCCCAGCCCTGGGGCCGGGAATAGGTCGAGTTTGTCGGCAGGGGTCAGGGCCAACAGCGTCTGATGGAACAGGCGGCGGACCAGTTCCTCGCCGATGAATTCGAGCGGCCTTGCCCCCTTTTGCTTGCCGCCTCCGAGCAGCGTATCGATCATCTGGAACAGCAGGTATTCGAGGAATTCAGTGTCCTTCTGATAGACGCCGGGCGTGACGAGCATCTGCCAGGCGCCGGTGTCGCCGTGCTTGATCGAGTGAAGCAGGTGCGTCTTGCCAGCCCCCTTGTTGCCCAGCACGGGCACCATCTCGGAATGCGTCGTCGGATCGTAGCGATACAGATCGACGACGCCGAGCAGCATGGCGCGTTCGCGGCTGAACAATTCGGGAACATGATAGCGAGCGCAGACCTCGTCATCGGGATTGCGCGCGAAATAGTTGCGGAAGGGATTGCCGGCGCGGCGCAGCGCCTCCATGGCCCGTTCGGGCAGGCTGCGTGTGTTGGCTTGGGTAGTCGCGGTGGTCATTGGACTTCTCCTTGTCATGCGCCCCAGATTCAGGAAGCGAGGCGTCGCGGGCTGGCGTAATACGCGATTTCATGGCCGACGAGCAGGGCGAGCGGCGGTTGCGGCAAGGCATACAGCGGGCCGGTCCAGGGATGCAAATAGATCAGGCCACTCTCGTGTAACTGGCGCAGGCCATCGTGGAAGTTGCCGATGGTCAGGGAGCCGGACGTCTCGCGCGCCTGCTGGTAGAGGTCCGGCAGCGGACAGTCCTCGGAAACGCCGACGGACTGACGGCGTGCCAGGAAGTCGAGGACTTTCTCGCGCCACTGCTCATCGGCCGGAGAAGGCGGCGCGGCAGCGGGCAGCTGCTGCAATACCTGATCGGCGCGAACGCGGAGTCCTTCGAGGGCCGCCTGCATTTGCTGGGCGGCGGCGACGAGTGCGGCCGTCTCGGCCTGGCGGGCCTCAAGTGCGCGGACCATGTCGTCGAGAACCTGGCGCGGACTCGTCTGGTGCAGCAGCCAGTCGAGGCCCTTGTCGGTGAGGGTGTGGAGGCGTGGGTCCGAGGCCGGTTGAAGCAAACCGTCGTCGAGTGCGCGCTGAGCGGCCTGTTTGCAGGGCTGCGTGGAGGGGAAGAGACCGGGCGTGGACTTGACGGCGTACAGGGGCAGACCCGCCGGCTCCGCCAGCGCGCGGCGCAGGGCCCCGAGCAGGATCAGCGTCGTCTTGTCGGCCACGACCCCTCCTTGAGTCGGTATTCGCAGGGGCCGGGGACAGACAAGCGGCGAGGTGTATTCCCGCAACCGGGATATACCTGACGGCTCGCCCTGCCTTCGCTCATTCCGGACCCCTCGCCCCTCGCCTCTCTCCTCCGCCCATTATGCCGAGATGGGCAATTCACGCAAGCCCAGGAAAAAATGCTTCCCTTGTGCAAGCTGGGTCTTTAAGATTGTCCTCCATCCTCTGCATTTTCGCGGTCCGAACGTCCACGATACCCCGCAATCGCAACGGGGACAGACTTCAAAGGAGAGACGCATGAGAAGGTTATTCTGGAACGCCATGGCGCTGTCGGCCTGCGCCCTGGCTCTGTGCGGCGCGGTTGGTCCCGCCGCGGGACAGGGCAAACAGCCCGTCGAACGCAAGGCGGTTGACGCCAACGTCTACGCCTCGCTTCGCGCCATCATCAATCAGGGGGCC
>JBBRIK010000430.1:0-5546 GCA_038221045.1 Gemmatales bacterium | reverse complement strand
TGTTGTCCTCGTCGATGATTTGCTGGATGAAGTGCCGTGCGGGAGTGTCAGGTGTTTTGCTGTCGCCCGCATCCGCTTTCGGCGTCGCCATGGTTCGTCAACCTTCTTCCAGAGAAATAGACATTCGATCTATCATGCTAGACGGCGTGAGAGGCGAATTCAATCGTAGGTCCACTCCAGCCCAATCACAGCAGAGCGATGCAGGCGAGCAGTTCCTGATGCGTCAGCGGGCGATCGACGGGAAAAAGACAGTACGCAGCCGACTCGCCCAGGCTGTCGAGGATCAACTGGCGATCATTCGGTGCGTCGTAACCGGCCTCGCAGGGGATGTGTCCGGTAATCAGCAGGTCTGCATCGACCTTCTTCAGAAATGCCTCCGCATTGGCCTGACTGACGTCGCGACCCCAAACCAGGGCATACAGGCTCCCGCCCGGCTCCCATTCACTTTCCGGCACCTCGTCGCACTCCAGCAGAGCGGGATCGAACGCTTCAAGACGGCTCGATGAGGGCAGGCTATGGCTGAGGAAGACGCGATTGGGAGTGCGCAATGCCAGCGGGAGTGAGAAGACCACCTCCCTGTAAGCGGCGTAGACGTTATGGGCGTGGAGCCCGTAGGCCGTTTCGATGCCCTGATAGAAGAGCAGGTTCAGAGGACGATCGTTCTTCATCACCACGCGGTCGGTGAACTGGGCCAGTTCGTGATTGCCGGGCAGGAGATGGACGCGCGTAGGATACTGGCACTTGAGCGCCGCCACCACGTCGAAGAGCTGGTGAGAGCGATCGCTGCCGTTGGCGTACTCCGACGACCCGTGAATGATCTCCTGCAAGACAAGATGACGGCGTGGAGAATTGTCGAGGTCCGCGACCTTGAGCAACCGGCGAAAGTTCTCCAGATTGCCATGCAGGTCGCCCGCCACGAGGACCTCATCGACGTCCTGCAACTCGACCAGTCGGCCGCGCCGCCCTAGCGTCTGCCGGTGAGCTTGCGCGGAGCGAGAAAGCATGCTGAGCAAACGGAGTGGGTCAGGCATGATTTGTCGATTCCCGTCGGTCAGAAAAGATAGGAGAAACAGGTTGTCCCATTTTGCTCTCAACCTGCGTCATCCGATAAGGTATAGAGATTGTGGTTTTGACGACTGCCCAGATGTGAGGTAAGAATGTTCTAGAGTGCGAAAGTGAGCGCGGCTGTCGGCTTGCCGTTTCGCGCTCCTGATCCCCCTCGATTTCCCTGTATTTCACCCTCCCCGATGATGCATCC
This sequence comes from Gemmatales bacterium, assembly GCA_038221045.1. Lineage (GTDB taxonomy): Bacteria > Planctomycetota > Planctomycetia > Gemmatales > Gemmataceae > JBBRIK01. Next base: position 4,288 of record JBBRIK010000430.1, on the reverse strand, counting down.
CTGCCGCTGATTCCATTGTCCAGGAGTGGTCCTTTGTTCTCCTCCACCCTTTCGGTGATGCGGCAATTCTGCCGTCGCGCGCCCCGGCGCGCTCCGCGTTCCCTCCTGCTTCGCGTGGAACAGCTTGAGGATCGCATTGCCCTCAACCATGCTCCTCTTGGACCCGAATTTCAGGGCAATGAGAAGCCGTTCGATTACTTCCTCGCGCCGCAGGTCGCTGTTGCCTCGGACCCCGCAGGCAACTTCGTCGTCGCCTGGTCGGAATCCAATGGCGAGGGCGGCGTCAGCGTCAAGGCCCGGTGCTTCGACCGCGACGGCAACCCTCAGGTGAACGATCAGGGCGTCCTCTCGGATATTGTCGTCGCAAGCGGTCTACAGACCCCTTTCAATGGGGTCATCACGGTCGATGTGGCGATGACGTCCAAGGGCGACTTCGTCGTGGTCTACGACCGAGCGGGACTCGAAGGGTTTGGCTCGACGGTGATGGCTCACTATTATGCGTCAAACAGTGTGGATAAGGGCGAGATCGAAGCCAGTCCTTTTTTCGGGGAAGGGTTCCCTCGTGCCTCGCAGCCGTCGGCCGCCCTCGATGATGCCGGCGACCTGATCGTCACCTACGTCTCTGGGGCTAGCTACCAGGAATCGGGGTTCGTCGAAGCGAGCCAGATCGACGCCGCCAGGAACGTCACGTTCGTCGATTTCGGCACCGATACGCCGACGATCAGCCGGCCAGCCATTGACGCCGACGGGCGTGGCGACTTCGTCATCGCCTGGAATTCCCAGAGCGGCGAATCGGCCCCGCATATTGTCTTCCAGCAGTTCACTGCGGACCTGAAGGCGGTAGACACCGCGCCGGTCGAGGTAAGCGCTGCGGGGTTTGGAGGCGTGCCTTCGGTGGGGGTCGCCCACGATACGGGAGCATTCGTTCTGTCCTGGACGGATTTCTCCTCGGAGACGCCGGCAGTCGAGGCTCAGCGATTCGACGCGGCGGGGACTGCTCTCGCGCCGATCTTCCAGGTGAATACTGATCAGTTGACGCGGCTTGCCTCGACTAGCATCGCGGTTGATGACGTGGGCGATTTCGCGGTCGTTTGGGCGACAGGACCATCGTTCTCGGAATTGCCGGCTTCGGTCTTCGCGCGGACCTACAGCGCCAACGGGTCCACCGAGAGTGCGGCGTTCAAGGTGAATGAGGTCAGTTTCGACGCCGGCCCCGTGGATGTGGCCGTCGATGCCACCCTTCATCAGTTCGTGGTCAACTGGTCCGCCAGAGGCACGGTCGATGATTCGACTCCTCTGACGGTGGCTCGCATCTACCGTCTGCCACCCCCTCCGCACGTCGATCCGCCCCCGATGCCGGTCACTCCGCCCGCGCCGGCCATGCCGCCGCCCCTCGACGACACGGTTGATCCGGCACCCTTCTCCAGCCTGAAGGAAGAGCGCCCGCGGACTCATACCGAAGCATTCCCGTTTGTGTTCATCGAGAACAAGGAACAGCGGACCGAGCAACTCGATCGGGTGTTTTTCGCGCCTCACGTTTCCTCTCCAGAAACGCCGTTCTTCTTGCTATCGGGATCGCAGCGCGACCAGCGCATGGGCGAGATCAGCGGGCGCGTGTTCCTCGATCTGAACGGCAACGGCATTCAGGACGAGGGTGAGCCGGGACTGGAGGGAGTACGCGTCTTCCTCGACATGAACAACAACGGGATTCAAGACGAGACCGAACCGGCCATCGACACGGATGCCCAGGGGCGTTATGTCTTCACGGGCCTGGCTCTGGACCACTATCGCGTGCGGCAGGTCGTAAGCTCGCCGCGGATCAGCCAGACGAGTCCCGATCGCAACACGGGACACGAAGTTCAGTTGTCGTGGGAGAACAACTCTGTCGCGGGCAGAGATTTCGGCGCGAAAATGATGCCGCTTCCGCCAGCCGGCGCTCCAGTCCCACCCGCGGAATCGACGCCGATCGAACCGCCGCCCGAATGATGAGAGTCGTCACTCGAACAGCTTGCTCACCGACTCGTTGAAGTGAATGCGTTTGATCGCGTCGGCCAGCAGCGGCGCGACGCTCAGCACCTTCATGTTCGGCAACTGCTTCTGGGGCGGCAGCGGAATGCTGTCCGTCACCACAATCTCCTTGATCGGCGCGTCGCGCAGGCGCTCGATGGCGGGGCCGCACAGGACGGCGTGCGTCGCGCACACATACACTTCCTTCGCGCCATTGAATCGAGCGACATTCGCCGCTCCGACGACGCTGCTGGCGGTCGAGATCATGTCGTCGAAGATGACGGCTGTCTTGCCTTGCAGCGATTCGCCGATCAGGTTGGCCTGCTCCGTCTTGGTGGCGCTGGAGCGCCGCTTATCGACGATGGCGATCGCCCCGCCGGTCTTCTTCTGATGCATCAGCGCGCGCTTGATACTGCCCTCGTCAGGACTCAGCACGACAAACTCACGCATCGGGATGTTCAGGCTGCGGACATAGCCGTCGATGACGGGCCCCGCATAGAGGTGATCGACGGGGATGTCGAAAAAGCCCTGAATCTGAGCGGCATGCAGATCGAGGGCGAGCACGCGATTGGCCCCGGCCACGGTCAGCACGTCGGCGACCATCTTGGCCGTGATCGGCACTCGGCCGACGTCCTTGCGGTCCTGGCGGGCGTAGCCGTAGTACGGAATGACGACGGTGACCCGTCCGGCACTGGCCCGCTTGAAGCAGTCGAGCAGGACGAGCAGTTCCATGAGGTTTTGATTGACGGGCGGACAGGTCGGCTGGACGATGAAGATATCGCCGCCGCGAACGTCCTCCTCGATGCGAACGGACGTCTCGCCGTCGGGGAAGTCGGTGAGGGTGATTCGCCCGAGGGTGTCGCCGAGGCAGTGAACAATTTTCTCGGCGAGGGGCAGGTTGGCCCGGCCGCTGAAGACACGGAGCTTATTGAAGCGATTCATGATCCCCCGCTGAGGTTCGCGCGAGCCTGGTCCCCGGCTTCCTGGGGGACATGCGGCCGTGATCCGTGCCGTCGGGCCGGGATTCCTCGGCGCCGTCACTTTACGTCCCGGCATTATGAAGGACGAGTGAAACATCTGTCAACGCCGACGCGGTTCGAGGCGCATCATCTGGTAGGATGTCGAGAGGAAAAAGGAGGAACGCAGCATGTCCGCGACATCGACGACAACGTGGCAGTGGAGTTCCGAGGTGCTGGCGTTTGCGCGCAAGGAAGGGGTGGAGGGCTACCTGGAGCCGTTGCGGCAAGCGACCGTGCGTCTGTTCCCGACACTGAGCAGTTTGCGCGTGCTGAAGGAGGACGACCCCGAAATCAGCGATCTATCCTGCGTCACTTACGAGATCCGCGTCCCTCATCAGGACGTGCCCGATTTCGTAGAGGCGAACCATCTATGGACGGACGAACTGTACCGGATCTGTCCTGCGCCGCTGGTATGCAACTTCGTCTTGCTGTTGTTCAGGGATGAGTGATGAATCCGCTTGATTTTCTCGATGTGGCATTCGATCTCGCGGGAGAGTTTCGCGAAGCGGATTGGCGTTCGGCTGTGAGTCGGGCGTATTATGCAGCATTTCACGTCGCAGGCCAACTGCTGCTGCGATGCGGTTTCGTCCCTGGGCAACGGGATCAGATCCACGGTCACTCTTGGATCCGGTTAGCGAACTGTGGTAATTCTTCAGGACAGCAAGCGGGAAATGATTTACGCCGATTGCGCGGTGCGCGGAACCGAGCCGATTATGACCTCGATCAGACGCTCACTCAGACACAGGCGACGGACTTCGTCTCCCTGGCTGAGCGCATCATTCGCCTCCTCAAACAGTTGGCCGCCGCTCCAACGGTGTTGACGCAAATCATCGACACAATGAAGATCTTTGAACGCGATGTTCTTGGGGAGGTTACCTGGCAGGCAGCGCCGTGAATGCCTCCAGGAGGAATTGCGAAGGAGATGACAGTGGTCGAGCCATCGGCAACTGCATGGCACTGGACTCCCGAGGTGCTGGCGTTTGCACGCGAGCAGGGCGTCGAGGGCCACCTGGAGCCATTGCGCCTCGCAACGCTCCACGTCTTTCCGACGGCTCGGGAACTTCGCGTGTTTCAGGAGGATGATCCCGAGTTACGCGACGTTCGCTGGATCGTCTTCGAGGTCTTCGTTCCCGCCGAGGATCTCGTCAACTTCGTGGAACTGACCTATCGATGGAGCCAGGAGAGCCGCGCCGTGTGTCCCTCAAGGCTGTTCCACAACTTTGTCCTGAGCGTGCGAGCGGTCAAGCCATGAATCCGAGCGA
>JBBRIK010000429.1:0-5566 GCA_038221045.1 Gemmatales bacterium | reverse complement strand
GACGACCTTCTCGTAGGCGTTGGGTGAGGTGTCAGCCAGAAAGGCGTCCACTTCCTTCAGCGATGGGGGCAGGCCGGTCAGATCGAGAGTGACGCGCCGAATCAGCGTGCTTCTGTCGGTTTCCGGGGACGGTTCCAGCTTCGCTGCCTGGCGTTTCGCGTGGACGAAGGCATCGATCGGATTCGCGATGGATGCCTTCGTATCGCGGATTTCCGGGACGTCGGGACGGCGCGGCGGGAGGAAGGCCCAGTGCTGGGTGTAGTCGGCGCCTTGCTCGATCCAGCGGCGCAAGAGCTGTTTCTGCCTGTCGTCCAGGGGCTTCTTCGCCTCGGCAGGCGGCATGCGCCGGGACGGCTTCTCGGCCTCGATCCGGGCGATGAGGCCACTGGCGCTCGGGTCCCCGGAGACGATGGCGGGCTTGCCCTTCTTGCGGGCGGCGAGGGCGTCGTGCCGCGTATCGAGACGCAACTCGGCCTCGCGCGTCTTCTCATCGGGGCCGTGACAGCTCCAGCAGTGATTGGCGAGAATAGGCCGGATGTCGCGGGAATAGTTGATCTTCACTTCGGCCGCTGTTGTGACGGGGGCCGTCAGGAACAGGGCTGCGAGGGTCAGGAAAGGGATGCGAGGCACGCGAGGATCACCGCCGTCAAGGGAGTGAGGGTGTTGTGGACTGCATCCAGCATGATCGCAGCCGGTAGGGGCGTCAAGTCCCTGATATGAGCTTCGACGGTTTCACCTTTCCTTTTGGTCTGATAGCGTTGTCGGGCAGGAGGAGGCTCCTCCTGCCCGCAGGGAGTTGCGGAGTACGTCAGCGGGTCTTTGGTTTCGCCTGCGTGAAATTCTTCTGGAGCTTCTGCATCTGCTGTTGCAACTTCGCGATCTGCTCGCGTTCCCGCTTCAGATCGGCTTCGAGCTTCTTCTTGTCGTTCGGCTTGATCTTGGCCGGGTCTCGTTGCAGACGGGTCTGCAATTCGAGCAGACGCTGCTGAGCCTCAAGCTGTGTCTTGATCTGGACGGAGAGTTCCCGCGCCCAGGTCTCGAACTCTCCCTTGCTGATCGTCTCGTCGCTGTTCGCATCGAGTTGGATCAAGAAATTGTAGTCGGGGTAGCGCGAATAATCGGGCTTGCGCGTTGGCTTGTCCTTTTCGGACGGCTTATCCTTCTCATCGGCCGGAGTCCCTTCCTTCTTGTCGGCCTTGTCCTTCTCTTCCGGCTTGTCCTTCGTCTCCTTCGGCGGAGCGACGTAGTCGAACGGTTTGGCGCTGGGTCCGCGGAAAGCCTTGGCCAACTCCTCCTTGTCGAGCACGCCGTCCTTGTTCGCATCGGCGGCGGCGAACCAGAGTCGATAGCGAGCCATAATGCCGGCCGTGCCGGGAGGATCGGCCGTTTCCTGGGCCTGGGCCGAGACGGGTTGCCCCATCAAAGCCACGCCGAGCGCAAACGTCCAGAGTGATTGTCTCATGCGAGTTGCTCCTTGAAGATCGTTGCGAAGACGAGAAGAGAGAGGCTTACCATTTGACTGCGTGAGAACGAACAAGTTCCGTCCCGTCACTTCGTCGGCAATTCCCACACCGGATGATCCGCCGGCGTGCCGTTGGCCAATCCCTGGATCGCGCGCGACATCAGCACCAGAGACGGCCCATCGTTGACCTGTTCCGTCATCAACGGCTGAACCGTCCGAGCGGCCAGCCGATAGTTGCCCTGCTCGAAGTATTCCAGGGACGCTTCGTATTTCTGCTTCCAGTCCTCCAGGGACGCCGCCTGATTGGACGCCAATTCGTAGAGCGTCACCGGTTCATCAATGTTCACCACCCGCACCTGACACAGCTTGCGGCCCCGTGCTTGCAGCGTGCCATCGAGTTGCGTGAAGGTGTTCTCGGTTATCAGCAGCTTCGTCTTCAGATACTTGCACGCGCCCTGAACGCGGCTCGCGAGATTGACGGTGTTGCCGAGCGGGCCGTACTTGAACTTGCGCGGCGAACCGGTGTTGCCGACGTGCGCCTCGCCGCTGTTGAGGCCGATGCCCAGGCTCATCGGCTCGCCGAGCGTCTCCTGCCAGCGCTCGTTCAGGGCGGGCAGATGATCGAGCATCGAGAGCGCGGCGTTGCAGGCCAACTGCGCATGACGGGGCTGCTCCTCGGGTGCGCCCCACATCGCCATGATCTCGTCGCCGATGTAATCGACCAGCACTCCCTCCTGTTCGATGACGCAATCGGACAGAACGGCCATCACGTCGCTGATCCACTGCACGGTGCGGGCGGGCGGCAGCTTGTGGCTGAAGCGCGAGAAGCCACGCACGTCACAGAAGAGGATCGTCACCGGCGCGATCCGGCCATCGAGCAAATCGGGATTGGCGGCGAGATGATGGGCCAACTGAGGCGTGAAGAACTGCTCGAAACGCAAAGTCGCCTGCTCCTCCTTGAGCCGGGCCAGGCGGGAGGCCACTCCACAGGCCAGCAATTCCACCAGCATCGCTTCAATCCGCGTGATCGGCCGGCCCATCTGCCGGCGGTCGCCATAGAGGACGCCGATGACGTCGCCCTTCTGGTCGAGAATGGGGGCGGCGACGACTGCCTGCACTCCCATCATGCTCCCCATCGACGCCAGCCGGGGCAGTTCCCAGAAGGTCTTCTTCTCCTCGCGCACGCGCTCCAGAATGCGGATGCTCGGCTGCCAGCCGCCGTCCGACAGCCTTTGCGCTCCTTCGGAGTTGGCCCGAGCGTTCTCGTCCCATTTGCCGCCCGAGAGGAGCAGGACGTGTCCGGAATCCATGTTCGCGAGCGTGACGACGGCCTGGGCGGCGCGGGCGTAGAAGTCGGGCGACGACGTGGCCGACTGCAACAGCGTCAGGGCCATTTGCAGCCAGGTCACCAGTGCGTCACTGTCAATGCCCGGATCGGCCGGCAACGGCAGGCGTCCCGAAAGCGTCTGGGCCAGGCGCGAGGTGAACTCGTCCGGTGGCAGCGTCTTCTGAGGCAACTCGCCGAGGTCCGAGTAATCGCCGGAGTGAACTTGGACGCGGACGATTCGCGATGCGCCGAGTTTGAGGACGAGTCCTCCCGCCGGCAGTTCGCTCTGGAAGGGTACTCCGCGCGACAGCGACGGCCCGTTGTCAACCTGGACGGTCGAGCGGCTGCTCGTGTTGGTTAGCTGAATGCGTCCGTCAGGAAGGGCCTCGATCATGAGGTGATTGCGGCCAATGGTCTGCTCGGTGCCACGCGCGACGACGACGCGATGGCACTTATCCGGCACGTCCTGCCAGGAGGTCGAGTAAAGGTTCTCGTCAACGCTCTTCTGCCGTCCCAGTTCGGTGCGTCCCTTGAGCGGCAAGGTGGCCACCAGTTGGGGCGGACGATCCGCCGCCGGCTTTTCGTAGACGAGGATTTCGAGAGGAACGCTCATCGTTTCAGTTCCCTCTCCTGCTTCACCGCTTGCGGCGTAGCGCTGTTGCCGCTACGCCGCAAGCGGCAACATGGTCACTCATCACTATATCAACCCGAGCGGAAGCGTTCCTCCAGCAGCCGGCTCAAACGCTGATCGAGTTCCTCGTCGGCGGCGCTGGTCCAGGCGAACTCGTCCGGGGGACGGAAGCCGCCCTCGCTGGTGAAGGTCGCCGACGGCGCGGGCTTCAAGGGCAACAGCGACAGCGAACGGCCCTGCATGCTCAGATCGAAGGCATGGACCTGCGCCAGTTCCGCGGCGTCGAGAGTACCCGGCGCGACGAGGATCGGTCCATCGGTGACGAGGACCTCTTGCTCCCACATCAGCGGCGGCCGCACCGCTCCCGACACCTGGGCCGCCACGCGCAGCGTACACAACCCCGCCATGCCTGCTTCCCGGCTGCACACCAGAAAGCAAGGCCCGATCCTGCCGCGCTGTTCCGGCGGCGGCAACGTGCGCGCCAGCGACACAGCCCCTCCCGGCCCCTGCGTCACGAAGCGCGTGCCACTCACGCGCAGCGAACGCTGGAAATGCCGCAGGGAGATGCCCTTGACTTCCTGGCGGGCCAGCTCTCGATCGGCGAGAAGCCAGGAAGCCGACCATGTCCCCAGACGGCGCGGATGACGTTGAGGAGTGACCGTGAACACCGCTTGACGGGAAGCGAGTTGCGTGCTGTTGAGCCGAACCGCGACGCGCTGGCCGGCATCGTCCTCGCTCTTGAAGACGACGGCGAGATCGAAGTCCGCAAGCGGCGCGAGGCTCGCCGGACTCGTCAGCAGAGCGCTGGCCAGCAACCCCTTGCACTGCGAGGAAACGAACGTCTTGCAGGCGATGCTCTCCGCTCCGAGCCGGACCGACAGCGTCGGCAGATGGAGGCGCAATCCTTCGAGGAACTGCGCCCGGCTCAGCATCGGCAGTTCTAGCCGGCCAAGGTCTCGTCCTTGCCATTGCAGTGTGACGGTCTGCGTCTCAGCGAGGGGCCGGAGCCGAAACGTGACGCTGTAGCGCTGCTCTGCCCCCTCCTGCTGGTGGATGCTCTCGGCAACGACAGGATCGCGGCCCGGCCCGAGCAGCAGGTAGTCGGCGAGACGGCGGAGATTGGCGGAGGGCAGATGCAGGTTGGCCTCGACGAGGACAGCCTCGGCGTTCCACGGAATGGCAGGATCGTGAAGGACGAGACCGGCCTTCTCGAAACTGAAGTGCAGCGCCTGAGGCGCGGCGATTCGGTAGGTAGGCAGGAGGTCACTCATGAGGCAACCGGGCCAGGGCCTCATCGAGGGCCGCGTCGAGTTCCTGTCCTGACAGCGATTCCGCTGGCGTTGCGTTGCCGCAGACCAGGCAGCCCGGCAAACGGGGAATGCGGAAGCGATAGGGCCGGAACGCTTCCTCGAACACACCGGGGACGCGCTGAAGCGTCAACAGCAGGCTTGTGAAGCCCGGATCATAACTCGGATGTTGGGTCAGCAGATCGAGCGTGATGAGGGCGTGCAGCGAGGCGATGGCCTGGATGGATGCCTTGCTGGCGGGAATCGTCGTTTCCTGCACCGGTCCGCCGCGCTGCGAATAATCGGGTGCCTTCGGTGCATCGACGGCGACGTAATCGGGACTGGAGGGGCGTTGCAGGTGACTGGCGACGCAGCCGTAGCACGCGCCTCCCGGAGTGAACCAGTGTACGAAGCCGCCGATGCCTCCCGACAGCACCTCGCCGAGCGTCCACGGCTTGCGAGCCTGACGCATGAGCCGATCGAAGTGGAACTTGGCCAATTCGTTGTCGGCGGCGCAGACGCCGATATCGCACTGCCGAGCCGCGCCGGCGAGCACGTCCTGTTGCTTCTCGTCGAGCAGATCGCAGACGTGGAGCGTTACCTCAACGTGCGGACAGCATTCGGCAAGCCATTCTTTCGCCAACTCCGCCTTGAGGCGTCCGACGCCGCTTTGAGCGAACAGATGTCGTTCGACGTTGTGTGGCTTGTAGACGTCGGGTTCGACGAGGGTGACGTGAGTGATGCGCGGATCGCGACAGAGCATGTCGAGGACCGGCATTCCGCCGCTGCCTGCGCCGACCTGGAGGAGATGAGCCATCGGGATCGTTGCACTCTTGAAGTTCCCGCCGCTTGCGGCTTAG
>JBBRIK010000428.1:0-5582 GCA_038221045.1 Gemmatales bacterium | reverse complement strand
GCCTCACCTTGGGGACAAAGACCGGTTGCGTCGTCCTCTTTCCCACGCCGGACTGGCCGGATTATCGGCTGGAGGTGGAAGTCCTTCAGGTCGAAGGTGATGACCAGTCCCTGGCCGGGATCGTCTTCGGCCATGTGCGCGAGCGTTTCCCCGCAGCCACCTACGACAGCTACCTGACGCTCGGCCACAATGGCCGTGGTTTGAGGCGCGGCGGAGTGCAACTGGACCTGCGCGGTTTGCAGACGCCACCGATGCCGCGGGACGATTCTCCCGTGCAACTCGCTCGGTCTCCGTCGAAAGGCAACGCAGACGTTCGCCTTCCGCCGGCCTGGCAAAAGTTGGCCGTCGAGGTGCGACAGGATCGCTTCCGCCCCCTTTGGCGGACCGCGACGGGCGAGGAGCGAGCGTTCGAGGAGTTCACCGCGGAGCAGATCCACCGATATTCCGACGGACTGCTGTCCAATCATCCCGACTTTCATCGGGGCTTTGGGCCGGAGCAAGGGGTGGGATTGTTTCTCACCTCGGGAATGGCCCGTTTTCGACAGTTGATCGTTTACCCGCTCCGTCCCCGCCCCTGACTCCAGAAAGGAACTTTCGCCATGGCAGCTATCACCGTCGTCTCTCCCGTCGCGCGAGCGACCGTGCCTATTCAGTTCATGTTCTGGGGATTCGTGGATCCCAACGTCGCCCGGATCGACCTGACAGAGATTCGGGACCTGTCCGCTCAGGATCCGCTCCCCCTGGCCAACCTGGGAAACTTCGTTCAGCAGATGGGCGGACTCGTCCAACTCGTGGCGAACGGCCCCAAGTACTGGGTCTTTTTTATCAAGGGACTTCCTGGCCCAGTCAATCCCGACGTGACTCGAGAGTACCGGCTGAAGCTGGAAGCGTTCGACCTCAACAATGTCTGGCAGACGTCCGTCCGCCATATCGTCGCGATCACGAACTCTCTTGTCCCCTTCCGCCTCATCGTGACGAACCTCAATGAGGACGGCGCCTCCGGCGATTACGAGACGTGAGCGCCGCTTTCCGCCGCTTGCGGCTTCGCAGAAGAGCGCGAAGCCGCAAGCGGCAGGAAGTTCTAACATCGTCGATCCTTAGCCGCAAATAGGGGCACCCTGGACTCGCTCGCGTTCACCAGCACCGACCAGATGCTGCCGTACCGCCGCGCAGATGCCCTCGACGTCCAGTCCGAGGTCGGCCAGCAGTTCGCCGCGCTCCGCGTGTTCGATGAAGCGATCCGGGATGCCCAGACGCACGATGTTGCGCGTGTCCAGGCCCGCGCCGTTGGCCGCCTCCAGCAACACGCTGCCGAAACCGCCCTCCAGCGTCCCTTCCTCCACCGTCACCACCAGGCCCACTTCTTCCACGGCCTTCAACAACGTCGTGCGATCGATCGGCTTGCAGAAGCGGGCGTTGATGACGCCCACCGATAGCCCCTCCTCACGCAGCCGCTCCGCCGCCTTGACGCATGCCGGGAACAGCGTGCCGTAGGCCACCAGGCAGACGTCCTCGCCCCATTCGAGTACCTCTGCCTGTCCGAGTTCGATCGGCGTCGCGGGACGGTCCACCTTCTCGAGGTTCGCCTTCGGATAGCGCAGCGACACCGGACTCGGCTGCTCCAGGGCGAAACGCAGCATGGGAGCCACGTCGGCCTCGTCGCCGGGTGCCATCACGACGAAGTTCGGGAACAGCCGAATGTAGGGCGTGTCGAAGACGCCGTGATGCGTCGGGCCGTCCGGACCCGTCAGGCCGGCACGGTCGAGACAGAGCGTCACCGGCAGGTTCTGCAGGGCCACTTCCTGGAACAGTTGATCGAATGAGCGTTGCAGGAACGTCGAGTAGATGGTGACGATCGGCCTCACGCCGGATTTCGCCAGGCCCGCCGCGAAGGCGACGGCGTGCGACTCGCAGATGCCGGTGTCGAAGAAGCGATCGGAGAAATCGCTGCGGACCTTCTCCAGTTTGTTGCCCTGACACATCGCGGCCGTGATGACTACCACGTCCTTGCGCTCTTCCATCACCTTGTAGATGGTCGCGGACACCGCGTCGGTGTATCCCTTCGCGCCGCCCTTCTTCATCGACAGCACGCTGCGGCCTGGCCCGACTTCCGTCAGCACCGGCGGCGTGTGGAAGGTGACGGGGTCCTTGCTCGCCTCGGGAACGCCCTGGCCCTTGTGCGTGAGGACGTGCAGCAGGATCGGCCCTTCCTGGTTCTTCAGATCGCGCAGCCAGCGGCGCAGGGTCGGCAGGTCGTGGCCGTCGATGGGGCCGAAGTAGCGGAAGCCCATCTCCTCGAAGAGCATCCCGCCGGTGAAGAACGCCTTCATCGAATCACGCATCTGACTGGCCAGTTGACTGACCGGCCCGCCGACGAGCGGGATCTTCGACAGCAAGTTGTGGAGATGCCGCTTCGAGCCTTGATAGAAGTTCGTCAGCCGGGCCTGATCGAGACAGCGGGCCAGCGCCCCAACGCGCGGGCAGATCGACATCTCGTTGTCGTTGAGGATGACCAACAGACGCTTGTTCAGACCGCCGGCGTTGTTCATCGCCTCGAAGACGATGCCCGAAGGCAGCGCGCCGTCGCCGATGACGGCGACGCTGTGGCGCTCGGGATGGCCCGTCATATCGTCGCCGACCTTGAGGCCGAGCGCGGTCGAGACGGAGCAGCCGGCGTGGCCGGTCATGAAGAGGTCATAGGGGCTTTCGTTCGGGTTGGGATAGCCCATCAGGCCGCCGCGCGTGCGGATCGTGTCGAAGGCGTCGAACCGTCCGGTAATCAGCTTGTGCGGATAAATCTGGTGGCCGGTGTCCCAGATGAGACGGTCCTTGCTGAAGTCGTAGGTCAGGTGCAGGGCGAGGCACAGTTCGACGACGCCGAGGTTGCTGGCGAAGTGAGCGGGCCGGATGCGCAGCACCCGGACGAGTTCTTCGCGCATCTCGTCGGCCAACTGCAAGAGTTGGGAGTCGCTCAGCCCTTGCAGGTCCGCGGGCGACTGAATCGTCGAAAGTAGAGAAGCGGTCATAAGCTATTCCTTCCCGGAATTCAGGCCGAATGAGGCATCCTGGTCGTCATCCATTACCCGAATCAAAAGCAATGTCTAATGTCTAAGGACGAATGACGAAAGAATGAGTAATGAGGAATGAGTAATGCCGAAACGAGCCGCGACTGTTAGAAGAAGCCGCTCCCTTGCGGTCGCGGCTCGTGAACGCTCGCGAGTTCTGACGAAGCCGCTCCCTTGCGGTCGCGGCTCGTGAACGCTCGCGAGGACTCTCTTAGTCATTCGCGATTTGTCATTACTCATTCTTTCGTCATTCGTCCTTATTAATTAGCCATTGTCATCTGTCTCGCTCCACCACATAGCGGGCGAGCTGAGCGAGTCGTTCGCCCGCTTTTCCCAGCGGTTCCAGCACGCTGCACGCCTCCTGACAGAGCCGCTCGGCTCGCTGGCGGCTCTCGCCGACGCCCAGCAGAGCGGGATACGTCAGTTTACCGCGATCCGCGTCTTTCCGCACCCGTTTTCCCGTTTGCTCCACCGAACCCTCGACGTCCAGAAGGTCATCCGTGATCTGGAACGCCTGGCCGAAGCAGCGCCCGTAGGTGTCGAACAACGTCAGCCGTTGCGGGTCCGGCTCCTCGGGGTGGGCCGTCCACACTCCCATCCGCAGCGACGCCTGGAACAGTGCGCCGGTCTTGCGCGCGTGCAGGAATTCGAGGTCGGCCAGGCGAGCGGGGGATGTTTGCCCCTCGAAGGCCAGGTCGTCCACCTGTCCGCCGACCATGCCGCTCGCGCCCGCGCCGAGGGCCAACTCCCGACAGCATGCGGCTGCCGTTCGTCCCGGACAGCCATCCGCAAGCACCTCGAAGGCCAGCGTCAGCAGGGCGTCGCCGGCCAGAATCGCCAGCGCCTCGCCGAACTTCTTGTGACACGTCGGCAAGCCACGACGCAAATCGTCGTCGTCCATGGCCGGCAGATCGTCGTGGATGAGCGAATACGTATGCACCATCTCCACGGCACAAGCTGCCGGCAAGGCGTTTTGTTCGTAGCCGCCGCACGCCTCACAGGCGAGCAGGACAAGCATAGGCCGCAGACGCTTGCCCGGCGCGAGCAAGCTGTAAGCCATCGCCTCGCGCAGCGCTTCCGGCATGCCCGCGCGCGGCTTTAGCGCGCCTTCGAGGGCCTGATCGACGAGGGTTCGCCGGGTTCGGAAGTAGTCGTCGAGGCTCGGATTCAAGCGTTCTCGGCTCCCCTCTTCAAAAAGCTAACCGATGCTATCTCGCGTCCTTAACTCCTCACGGATGCGCGGCGGATGATCCCATTAAATGGGACGTCAGAAGGGGACGTTGTCGTCGGGCTTGCGGCGCAACCGGGGCGAGGCGGCGGGCTTGACGCCGGCGGTCGCCTCATGCTTGAAGGGCTGCAAGACCGGCGCTCCTTCCTCGATGCCGGTCAAAAGCAGGATGCGCTGCTCGGCCTGTTGCAGTTGCGCGTGACATTCCTTGATGAGCCGAACGCCCTGTTCGTAGCGCGCCAGGGCCGCGTCGAGTCCCAACTGGGAGTCTTCCAGATCGCGGACGATCTGTTCCAGTTGGTTCAGCGACTGCTCGAAGGACAACTCGTCGGACGGGTTCTCTTGCATGACAGCGACTCCAGCGCTTCTACTCGCTCATCGTCCCTGATGGCGATGGTTCGTCGAACTGCTCCACGCGACTGAGCACCTGTCCGTGTCGCAGCCGAGTCACCAGGACGTCTCCCACCTGGACCTCGGCCGCGTCGCGCAGAACGGTCGTCTCACCAACCTTGCGTGTCAGGCTATAGCCTCGCCCCAGCACATTCAAGGGCGACAGCGTCTCCAGCCGGGCCGTCAGGGCCGCGAGAAGCTGGCGCGATTGCTGCAACCGCCCGCGTCCCGCCCTCCGCAGCCGCTCGCCGAATTCGTCCAGCCGCTGGGCGTGTTCGTGAATCCGCTCCAGGGGCTGGCGAAAGCAGCGCCGCCGGGACAGGTCCGTCAGCCGAACGCGAGCCAGGTCGAGGCGCTGGAGCAGGGCCTTTTTCATGCGCATGCCCCAGCCGTCCAGCAGATCCATCACCTCGTTCAGAGGCGGCGTCGTGACGCGCTCGGCGGCTTCCGACGGCGTCAGCGCTCGCACGTCGGCGACCAGGTCGGCTATGGTCAGGTCGGTCTCATGGCCGACGCCGCTGACGATCGGAATACGCGAGCGATAGATGGCGTCGGCAACGACTTCTTCGTTGAAGGGCCAGAGGTCTTCGAGGCTGCCGCCGCCCCGGCCGACGATCATGACGTCGATGCCGCTGAGCGTGTTGAGTTGAGCGATAGCCTCGGCGATCTTGGCGGCCGCGCCGTCCCCCTGCACCGGCACCGGTCGCACCCACACTTCGAGGGCGGGCCAGCGGCGCATGAGGATTTCGAGCATGTCGCGGACGGCGGCCCCCGTCGGACTAGTGACGAGGACGGCCCGGCGCGGAAAGCAGGGCAACTTCTTCTTCCGCCGCGGCTCGAAGTATCCCCTGGCGGAGAGCTTCTCCTTGAGCTGCCGGAAGGCGAGTTCGAGAGGACCA
>JBBRIK010000427.1:0-5590 GCA_038221045.1 Gemmatales bacterium | reverse complement strand
GCCAATCATTCTTCGAGATCAAGTCGTCCAGCGGCGCGGCCGTCGTCATCGATCCGCACAACATCGAAGGCTATGGCCGGCGCGAGGTCAACGCCGACGCCGTCCTCATGAGCCATTACCACATCGACCACACCGCACCGGAGCCGATCTCCAACTTCGCCGAGACGAAGAAGCTCTACGGGCTGAAGAAGAAGGAAGGCACTCCTCCCGGCAAGAACGAGGAGTTCAACGAGTTCGACGAGAAGGTCAAAGACGTTCGCATCCAGTGCATCGGGTCGTATCACGACAACATGCAAGGGCTGAAACGCGGCAAGAACGGCATCTTCATCCTCGAAGTCGATGGCCTGCGCATCGTGCATCTCGGCGACCTCGGCCATGTGCTGACGGCGGCCCAGGTCAAGGCCATCGGCAAGGTGGACGTGTTGATGGTACCCGTCGGGGGCGTCTACACGCTCAACGGCACCGAAGCCAAGCAGGTCGTCGAGCAACTCAAGCCGCGCCGCTTCATCTTTCCGATGCACTACGGCACGAAGGTCTACAACTATGTGCTCGACGCCAAGGAGTTCCTCGACGAACAGGATGAGAAACTCGTCAAGCACCTGAAGGTGAATGAGTTCAAAATCGACGCCGACGAGGAGCCGAGAAAGGACCCGATAATCGTGGTGCCGCACTACGACCCGAAATGATCGCCTCTTCCCGCTCATAGAATGAGGGTAGACGGCCCCGATGGGGCCATTTTGCCAGGCGAGAGGAGGACACGATGGGAGGGATCAACCCTTACATCACCGCGGCGGACGCTGAGTTGCCCAAGAAGAAATACCGCGTCACTTTTTTGCCGGAAGGGAAAGTATTCGAGGTCGATCCGGAGCGATTGCCCTACGGCCGCAATGGCCTGGCCGGCAGCATCCTGGACCTTGCCCACGCGGCGGACGTTGATCTGGATCACTCCTGCGGCGGCGTCTGCGCCTGTTCGACGTGTCACGTCATCGTGCGGAAGGGTTTGGAGAGTTGCAATGAGGCAACCGAGGACGAGTTGGATCAACTGGAAGAAGCGCCGGGAATCACGGTCGAATCGCGGCTCGGTTGTCAGTGCGTCCCTAATGGTAACTGCGACGTGGTAATCGAGATTCCAGGCTGGAATCGCAACCTCGTCCGCGAGCCGCACTGAAACGCGCGGCGCGCGGACGGTCAATTCATCGTTTCGTCAAGTTGGCGCGAATCACGTCGGCGGCATACGAGGCGCTATGGCGGACCTGGGGGTCCTCGTCATTCTGAGCGGCTCGCTGCAAAGCGTCGAGAGCGTCGGACGCACCGAAGAGACCCAGACTGCGGGCGGCGGCTTCGCGCACCAGCGGACTGCGGTCATTGCTCAGCGTGGCCGTCAGCGAGGCCAGACTGCCGGGAGCGCGCAGCCGGCCCAACTGCACCACGGCTTCGGCACGCTCGCGTGGCTCGGGATTCTGCAGCTGCTGCTGATAACGCTGAATGTCGTCATCTGTCCCGATCGAAGTCGAATGTGCGCGGGCGATGACGGGAGCGGGAGTCGAGGCGATGGGGACCGGCAACGTGGCCGGAGCGGCCGTGTAGACCGGAACCTGCTCGATGACCGTCACCGGTTGAACGTAATAAGCGGCCGGCCTCACATAGATCGGATAGGGCCGATAGTAACAGGGCGGAGGGCCATAGCAAGGCCGGCCGCAAAAAGGAGCGCCCAGCGAGACGCCCACCGACCAGCCCGCTCGCGCGGCCGGCACAAGGCTGATACTCAACAGGGCGGCCGTCAGGAACGCCAGCCTGATTTTTCCATTTCGCTCGGTCATCGTACACCTCCCGGTCCATCGGTTCACACGATCGCGCAGCGAATTATGCCGGCGCTTTCAAGAGCGTCAAGCTCAGCCGAAAGGTGTTCCGCCGATCACTTCCAGGCGCAGTCGGCACAGGCGGCGCGATCGCTCCGTCTTTCCGCAAGCGAGGCAGCCTTTTCGCGCCTGTCCAGTGGCGGCGGCGGATGGGCGCGGCATAATCGGAGAGCAGTGCGTTGACGAGAATGGTTCCGGTGCGCGAATCGCGACCTCAGGAAAGGTGGTGTCGATGAAGTGACGGCGTCAGCGGGAGTCACGGGCCGCCGGGGGCATGGGGAGCCAGGCGCGTCCATCCATCTGCTCGAGGAGACTTCCGTAATGGGACGAGAGATCGTCCCTGCAACCACTCGTTCGACGGCGCTACCGGAACAGCATAGAGCACGGTTCGCCAGGAGAGGTATCTCAGAGAAACTTCGACGAACGAGTCCGCGAGAGGCCTGGGAACCTCTCGCTTGCTCCGGACGGACGATCGGGCGCCCCCGCGATCGGCCCGCCGGAGCCTCTTCTCCCATCTTCCTGCGCTGGAGAGTTGGCTGAAGACCGCTAAGCCGCAAGCGGCGAGACGATCTGCCCCCCGACGAGATTGCCTCGCGCTACTCGCTGACACTCGGCGAGGTTTACGCGGCCCTGGCGTACTACCACGATCACCGCGACGAGGTGCGCGCGCGGATCGACGCAGACGAATTGGGAAGCCGGTCCCCTTCTCTCCTACAGCAGAAGATGGACGCGCAAAATGCCTCGAACAATTCGCTTTCACCTGGATGAACACGTTAATCACGCAATCGCAGAGGCGGATCACCTCGCCGTGCCTGTTCAAGGCCCCATTTGCTTGGGGGCAGGCCGCTACTACGGGATGGGATTGTTCGCAACAGAATAATCACTCCAGCCACTTCGGCCTGGGATTGTTCCTGCCCGCTCCGCCGGACCCTTCGGACGGATGAGGTCGCGTTGAGCCGCGTCATCCTTCGCTCCCGCCTTGCGGCGCGCACCTCGGACGCTTTTTCGCCTACCGGCATGTGTGGCGCACGCGCAATGCAACGAAAGCAATCCACTCCATGATAGGGGACAAGAGTTCACATCACAAGAGGACTCTCACCCGCTTTCGCGCCCCCACCCTTCGCCCGATACCAGACGATGGCCCCCTCCGTTCTCCACTGGGGACGCTTCTGGCGAACTGCCTCTTCCCTGAATACGACGCGGCTGATAGACTCTCGCGCTAGAAGTACGCTCCGAGCAAAAACCTCGTCGCCGCGATCCTGACTCCTGTCGCCTTGCCAGCCGACGACGTTTCTCAACCCACGGGAGAACGAGTATCATGGAGGCCGTCCTGAACTCCATCCGACAGCACGACCCCCTGCAACGCATCGAAGGCCTCTCCGCCGATATGCTCCTCAGCCGCGAATGGCTCGTCACCAACGGTCTCGGCGGCTACTCCTCCAATACCATTGCGGGTGTCCCCACACGCAGCCACCACGGACTCCTCATCGCCTCCCTGCCCGCTCCCCTCGGACGCATGCTCCTGCTCAGCAGCGTCTCCGAACAGCTCCGCCTCCCCTCCGGACAGACCGTTCGCCTCGGGGCGGCCGTCTACGCCGAGGGACGCGTCAAACTCTATGGCGACAGCCATTTACTCAAGTTCTCCCTCGAAGCCGGCATGCCCGTCTGGCTGTTCGAGATCGACGGCATCCTCCTCGAAAAACGCCTGTGGATGCCCCATCACCTCAATAACGTCTTCGTCCGCTATCGCGTCCTCAAGAGCAATGGCCCCGTCCGGCTCAAACTGATGCCGCACGTTCACTTCCGGTCGTATGACAGCATCGCCAGCACGCCCCTGCCTGGCCCGTTCCGGATGCACGTCGCCGATGGCCGGGTCGAGCTGGTCGGCCAGCAGCCGTCGCCGCTCCTGCGGATGTACGTCGAGGGCGAACGGACCGCGTTTACCGTCGAGGGCCGGCTCATTCGCGAATGCCTCTATCCCATCGAGGCGTCGCGCGGCTACGCCGCCTCGGGCGAAGTCTACAGTCCCGGCTACTTCCGCGCGGACCTCCATCCCGACCGGCCCGTCACTCTCGTGGCCAGCTCCGAGACGTGGGAGGTCATCCACGCGCTGCCGCCCGATGAAGCCGAACAGGCCGAACGCGAACGGCGCTCGCGCTTGCTCGGGGCGGCCCAGGCGTTCGTGCGCGACGACGTCGGGGCCGAGCTGGTGCTGGCCGCCGACCAATTCCTGATCACGCCGGCCGGACGTATCGAGGAGACAGCCCGCGCCCGCGCCGCCGGCGATGAGGCCCGCACCGTCATTGCCGGCTATCACTGGTTCACGGACTGGGGCCGCGATACCATGATCTCCCTCGCCGGCCTGACGCTGACCACCGGCCGGCACGCCGAGGCCGGCTACATCCTCCGCACCTTCGCCCATTACGTCCGCGACGGCCTCATCCCGAACTACTTCCCCGATGGCCAGACCGAAGGCGTCTACCACACGGCCGACGCGACCCTGTGGTTCTTCCAGGCGCTGCATCAATACCTCAAGGTGACGCGCGATCGCGGCACGCTGCGGCTGCTGCTGCCCCGGCTGCGGCAGATCGTCGATTTCCACCAGCGCGGCACCCGCTTCGGCATCGGCATCGATCCGCGCGATGGACTGCTGCGGCAAGGAGCGCCGGGGTATCAACTCACCTGGATGGACGCCAAGGTGGCCGACTGGGTCGTGACACCGCGGCGCGGCAAGGCCGTCGAGATCAACGCCCTGTGGTACAACGCCCTGTGTCTGCTGCGAAACTGGATCAAGGAGGAAGAAGGAGTGCAGGCGGCGGCGTCGCTGACGAGTCCGATCGAGCAGGCGCGGGCGTCGTTCAACGCGCGGTTCTGGAACCCGGCGACGGGCCATCTGTTCGACGTGGTCGATGGCGAGCAGGGAGACGATCCGGCCTGCCGTCCGAATCAGTTGTTCGCCTTCTCGCTGCCGCATCCCGTGCTGGATCGGTCGCGCTGGGAAGCGGTGCTGGGCGTCGTGCGCGAACGGCTACTCACTCCAGTCGGTCTGCGCTCGCTGGCGCCCGGGCATCCCGATTACAAGGCACGCTATGGTGGGGATTTGCGGGCGCGCGACGCGGCCTATCATCAGGGGACCGTGTGGGGCTGGCTGATCGGTCCCTTCATCGACGCCTGGCTCAAAGTCCATCCCGACAAGTTGACGGAGGCGCGGGGGTTCCTCGAAGGATTCGTGCCGCATTTGAGCGAGGCGTGCGTGGGTTCGGTGAGCGAGATCTTCGACGCCGAGGCGCCGTACACGCCGCGCGGCTGCATCGCGCAGGCGTGGAGCGTGGCCGAGATGCTGCGCTGTTGGGTCAATACGGCTCCGGCGGCGGGTTAATCGGCCCGAAGTTTGCACGTTCAACGCGAGCATTCGGGATCCTCGGAGGAGAACTCAACATGCTCGTGTTGAATCGAAAGGTCGGCGAACGGATCGTGATCGCTGATTCCATCGTGGTGACGGTCCTGGAAGTGCGTGGCAATCGAGTGCGTCTGGGATTCGTCGCCCCACAAGGTGTCGATATTCGGCGCGAAGAAGTGTTGGCTCAACATGCCGCGAAGGAAAAACTCACTCCGGTCCTCGCCGGGGCTGATTAATACCGATTCGATATCAGCCCGACGCGAGGGCGCGTCGGGCTGTTGTGTGCGCTCAAGTCGAAACAGCCTCCTCGACGTTGGCGTCTTTCGTCTCG
>JBBRIK010000426.1:0-5608 GCA_038221045.1 Gemmatales bacterium | reverse complement strand
ATGGGCGAAGTCCTCGGGACGCCCGCCTTCATGCCCCCCGAACAGGCGGAAGGCCGGCTCGACGATATGGGGCCGCCCAGCGACGTTTACAGTCTTGGCGCGACTCTCTATGTCCTGCTCACGGGGCAGTTGGCCTTCGAGGATCGCAACGTCTCGACCGTCCTCGAAAAGGTTCGCCACAGTCAGTTCCAGGCCCCGCGCCAGATCGCTCCCCATGTCCCCGCGCCGCTGGAATCCATCTGCCTCAAGGCGATGGCGCAGCGGCCCCAGGATCGCTACGCCTCAGCCCGCGAGTTGTCGGACGACCTCGAACACTGGCTGGCTGATGAGCCGGTGACGGCCTACGCGGAGCCGTGGACCGTTCGGCTGCGCCGCTGGGGCCGGCGACATCGCGCGCTGGTCTCCGGAGGCGCGGCGCTGCTGCTCGCCGCCGTCGCTGCCCTGTCCATCAGCACAATCCTCATCAATCAGCAGAAGGAGCAGAAGGAGTCCGCTCGCGCCGAGGCCGTCGAGAACTTCGATCGAGCCGAACACGAGAAAACCCAGGCCCAGGAAGCCCGCGCGAAGGCCGAGGCGGCGACCGCACTCGCCCGCCGGCGCGAAGAGGAATCGCGGCGCTTGACCGCTGCCGTCCTGACGCGGGAAGCAGGCCGGCTCGAAGAACAGGGAGCGGTCCATGCCGCCTGGCATCAGTTCGCCCGCGCCGTCAGTCTCGTTGCCGACGATCCGGTCGAGCAGCGCGAGAACCGGTTGCGTCTCGCGTTGCGGCTGCGCTACGCGCCCTCCCTTCTCAACGTGCAGGCTCTCGATTCCGGCCATCTCAGTCCCGATGGGCGGCGCTTCATCAATGTGCCGACCGGACTCATCAAAAAGGACAAGGCGCTCAAGTTGTGGGACACCGAGACAGGCAACCAAATCGCCCTCCTCGGCGATCATCCCTTCCCCGTCGAGTTTGTCCGCTTTAGCCAGGATGCCCGGCTGATCGCCACAATCGCCGCCGGTGGTCCCTTTGAGAAGAAGGGCGTCGTTCGCGTCTGGGATGCGGAGAATGGGAAGCTCCTGTCCTCTCTGGGCGACCATCCGGGAGGCGTCTTCAACGCGGCTTTCTCAAGTGATGGCCGGCTGCTCGGACTCGTCTATCCCGCCCTGGGCGGTCCCGGAGTGGCGCGGGTCTGGGACTGGAAAGCGAATAAGATCACGGCGACGCTTGCGGGGCATACCGGGCATGTGCGCTCTATTGTCTTCAGTCCGGATGGACGCAAGGCCGCGACAGGATCGTATGACCGCAGCGTTCGCATCTGGGATGTCGAAACAGGAGTGACCCTGGCCACGTTGCAAGGCAACCTCATCGACGTCTACTCGGTTGCCTTCAGTCCCGACGGTCAGCGCGTCGTCACCTCCGACATGTACAACCCGGCGACCTTGTGGGATGCCAACACGGGCAAGGAACTGCAGCGTCTCGAAGGCCGACTCGGCCGGCACTCCTTTGTCGCGGAAGGACGTTTCCTTCTGACCAGCAACAGCGGCCGGGGCGAGGAACGGACGACAACAAAGATGTGGGACGCGGAGAAGGGGAATCTTCTCAGCACGCTGACGGGTGGCGTGGAAGCAATCAGCCGCGATGAAAAATGGGCCGTGACGGATGCGGGCAACGGCACTGCTCAACTGTGGGACCTGGCGAACAATCGTCTGCTAGCCACACTTCAGGGTCATGCTCCGGACATTCTCAGCGTCGCCTTTCATGCGGATGGCCGGCGTCTGCTCATCGCCAGCGCCACCCCGGTCATTTATCAGGGGAGCCTTCAGGGCGAAGTGCGGACGTGGTCGCTGCCGCCGAACGATCTCCCGCACACCATGCAGGGCGAGGCGCTTACGCTCAGCGCCGATGGTGCACGAGTCGTCAACCAGGATCGCCGGGGAACGCTCTGGGTTCGCGAAGTCGCGGACGGCCGCCTGGTGGGGGCTTTTCATGGCTCCTTGCAGGCCGAGAAGCTCGACCCGCGTGAGCTGGCCACGCTGACGATCCCGGCAAGCGAAGTCTCGACGCAGACGTGGACCATCGATGCCTGCGCGACTCGGCTGGCGATGCTGCTGCCCGCGAAGGTGGTCCAGTTGTGGGACGTGAGGAGCGGCAAATCGCTCGGGCTGCTCCGCGACGCCGACGGGCGCGTCTACCGCTGGCCCTTCCGCGACTCGCATCACTACTGGAGTTTCAGTCCCGATGGACACTGGCTCGCGATCCTGCCGGCCTATCAGCAGGGAGTCCTCTTCGATGTCTCGACGGGCAAGCCGGCGGTGACGCTCTCGGAGAAGTTGTCGAGCCTGCGCTCGTTCCGCTTCAGTCCTGATAGCCGGAAGCTGTTTATCGCCGACGACAGCACCAAACACGTCTTCGATACACGGACAGGTCAGAGGATCGCGAAGCTCGACGACCAGTTCCAGCACGTCTACGTCTCGGCCTTCAGCCACGACGGCTCGCGCATTCTGACCGCTCCGCAGGACGATATCGGCAGGCTGTGCGATGTGCAGACCGGCAAGGTGCTGCATCAACTGAACGGCCACAAGGGAGCGATCCGCGCTGTCGCTTTCACTCTCGATGGCAAGCAGGCGGCCACGGCAGGCGAGGACGCCCTCGTGCGGCTCTGGGACACGGGATCGGGCAAGCAGGTCCACATTCTGCGCGGACATCGAGGAGCCGTCACCGCGCTGGCCTATCATTACGGTGGAGAATGGCTGATCAGCGCGGGAGAGGATCGGCAGGTGCGTCTTTGGAACGTGGATACCGGCAAACTCATCGACGTATTGCCGGCGCTCCCGCAGCGAATTGCGAGCCTGGCCATTAGCTCCAACGGAACTCGACTTATCGCACTTTCCGGCAGTACTTCGATCCACGTCTGGAACCTCACTCCCTCCGGATTGCCCGTGTCGCTGCTGGGGAAGTGGGTGACGGCGAACACGGGCAGCATCGTCGATGAGCAGAACATCAGCGGCGTCCGCGGGTTGTCGCGCGCGGAGTGGCTCAACCATCGCCGGCTGGCCGTCGAGGCCCTGGACGGGGTTCTGCGATCCGGACAGGCCGGCGAGCGCGAGGACGCCCTCGCGGCCCTGGCTCCGCTCGCTCCGGACGAAGTGTTGCGGATGCTCGTCCCTGCTCTCAGAGGCACGAAGCGCCGCGGCCACTTTGCCGCTGCCGCGGCGATGGGACGCCTGGATCATTCCACGCCGGGCCTCGATGTTGCGCTGAGCAAGGCCATCGGCGACGACCCCTCCGCGCTGCTACGGCTGCTGGCCAGCCGAGTCGCCGAGCCGGGAACGGCCACGCGAACCGCTCTTCTTGAGCAGTTGAAGAGTGAATTGAAAGCGGATGAGCCGTCGCGCCGCCGGGAGGCCCTCGATTGTCTGGCTCATCTGCCTCGCCCTGGTCCGGACGTCGCTCCTCTGCTGGCTGCGGAACTGGACGTTAAGGACCTCATCAACCGTCTGTTGGTCGTCGAGGTTTTGGGGCGGTTCCCGACCAGTGAGCGTGAGTCGCTCGCTCTGCTCATCAAGGCATTGAAGGACGCGGAACCGTCCGTGTCCCGGCTGGCAGCCGAGACGCTGGGCCGCAGTGGGACCGCCCCGGAAGCCATTGCGGCCCTGCTCGAAGCGATCAAGGGACAGAAGGGAGGCGGAGCGGCCGCCGAGGCGCTGGGACACCTGGGAGCGCAGGCGGTGCCGGCGTTGCTCGAAGCGCTGGCGGAGGCGAACCCGAAAGTCCGCTCCGAACTGGTGCAGGCCCTGGGACAGATCGGGGCCGCCGGTCTGCCTGCACTGCGCACCGCTCTGAGGGACGCGCGCCCGGCGCTGCGTCAAGGGGCTGTGCTGGCGCTTGGGCTGCTGGGGAGCAAGGCCGAGCCGGCTGTACCGGAGATGGTCGAGCGACTCGGCGATGAGGACAAAGAGGTACGAATCGCGTCGGCGACGGCGCTCATCAGGCTGGGAAATCTCTCGATTGCCGAGGCGACGAAGGCCTTGTCGAGCAGCAAGCCGAGGGCTCGCTCCAATGCAGCCGCCGTGCTGTCCGCGCTGGGCAAAGCGCAGAGGGATCGCTTCGTCGGCTTCCGCAAGAACCCGCTCCTACAGCCCGCCCTGCCCACGTTGGCCGAGGCGATCAAGGACGACGATGAAATGGTCCGAAACAACGCCGCCGATGCCCTGGGCGCCATTGATCCGGTGGCTGCAGTGCCGCTGCTCAGCAAGCATCTCGAAGACAAGAGCGCGACGATTCGCACGCGCGGAGCGGAAGCCATCAGCCGGCTCGGCTTCCTTGGCGCCGCCGCTCCCCTGATCGCAGCCTTGAAGGGAGAGAAGGACAGCGGCGTTCGTCGCTCCGTGGTCCGCGCGCTGGGCAATCTCAGGGCCGAGGGACTGGGCGGCCGGGTGACGGCTGTCGATGCCGTTCCCGCTTTGACCAACGCCGTCAAGGCGGACGAAGACCCGGCTGTCCGCATCGAGGCGGCGCGCTCGCTGGGCCGGATCCTTAAAGCCATCGGGGTCTTCGGCAGGGGGAAGAGTGCTCAGGATGGACGCAAGGAGGCGGCTCCGATACTGCTGGAGGCGCTGAAAGCGAAGGAAGCGGAGTTGCGTCTGGCGACTGCGGCCGCGCTGATCGAGATGGATCACGACGGCAAGCCGATCCTGCCGGTGCTGATTGCCCTGTTGCGGGAAGAGAACGAAAAGCGCATCGAGGCGGTGAAACTGCTGGGAACGATGAAGGGGAGCGTCATGGAAGCGGCTGTGGCCCTGACGCCGCTGCTGAAGGATGACGACGGGCGCGTCCGTCTGACGGCGGCGAGTTCGCTCATTCGTCTGGGGACGGAGAAGCAGGCCGTCGTCTTCGCCCTGGTGAGTTGTCTGGACAAGAGGGAGCAGGCGCAGGAGGCGATCTTCCACCTGGCCTCGCTGGGAGCCGATGCGAAGGGTGCCGTGCCGGCGCTGGCCGAGTTGCTGCGGAGCGCCGATCCGCTGATGCGCGGCCTGGCGGCGGGCGCTCTGCTGCGGATCGAGCCAAGCCACGAATCGGCGGCGAAGGTCGTCAAGGAATCGCTGCCGGCCCTCGAAGAGTACGTCTCCGCGATGCAGGATGAGGACCATCTGTTGTTCATCATCGACGTCCTGCGCCGCCTGGGGCGCGACGGACAGGCGGCGGAGCCGATCCTCGAACGGCTCTGGCGTCATCCATCGTTCACGGTGAGTAACGCGGCGAGCGAAGCGCTGCGCAAGGTCCAGGGTAGGCCGTGACTCCTGTCCATCGAGCCAGGAGAGAGTGACTGGCTCTGTGTAGAAGATTCAGAATCCGCGAGGAGAGAAGGTGCCGACATTCGACGAGATGGCGGAGTTCGTCCGCGTGGAGACTAGTTTCGCTGGCTCGCTATCCGAGGCGACGGCGCTGCAGTCTGACATAGGAATGTACGGCGATGACGTTGCTGATTTTGTGAGCGCCTACTCTGAGAAGTTCGACGTCGATATGTCAGGTTACCTTTGGTACTTCCATACCGGCGAGGAAGTGGCCAGTTTCGGAGCGTTGTTCTTTTCTCCCCCGAACGCACGGGTCCGCGAGATTCCCATC
>JBBRIK010000425.1:0-5611 GCA_038221045.1 Gemmatales bacterium | reverse complement strand
GAGGAACTTCCCCAAAGCGTCGCGCATCGGTCATTCGACAACGATCGTGAATGTGTGGAACACTTCCTGTCCCGCAGCGTCGGTGATGCCGATCACGACCTCCTGCTCGTTGCGGTCGTTCTTCTTCGGGATCTCCCATTCGACCAGACCCTGCGGCGATAGTTTCATGCCCTTCGGCCCACTTTCGAGCTTGTACTTGAGTCCGCCCTTGTTCGACCTTGCCTTGATCTGATAGGTGTAGAGCGTGTTCTCGCGGGCCGTCACCGGCGGCTGCGAGGCGACGAACAGGAAATCGACGCCCGCCTTCTCCATCATGCTATCGACGTCAATGGAACGCATCACCAGGCGGTCGTTCGTCATCGGAATCGTGATGAGCATCTTCGCGTCGGGGACGAAGAAGACGCGCTTGTCGTGCATCATCGGATTGGGGATTTTCCCGTAGGCGATCACCTGGCCGACATACCCCTCAACGTCCTCGATAATGCCGAGAGGCTTCTCCTGGCCGGGGATGAAAATCGACAGCTTGCCGACGTCCTTGCCGCCCTCCTCGAACCGCAGGAAATAGATGCTCTGGTGAGCGGGCAGAAACGGCGACAGGAGCTGGTTCTTCGGCTCGCGTGGGAATACGGTCTTCAACTTGTCGGCGTCGTAGATGGCGTTCTCGGAGCAGAGCAGCTTGCCGTCGGGGGTAGGCAGCAGCAGGCTTCCCGAAGGCGAGACGGTATGGGCTTTCACCTTCTGTCCCTGCACCACGAGGACGGCGCAATGATGCGGTTCGCCGCCGACACCCTGCCGGGCCGTGAAGAGTTGCCCAGTCGGAGCGGCTCGCAGGAAGGCGCCGGTGATGCCCGGCGACTTGCCGTCGGTCCACTCCAGTTCGGAGGGCTGCAACGTCAGCGGGTCCATGAACTGGGCCAACTCTGCATTCGAGTTGTCATCGACATAGGCCAGACAGAGCGGACCACTCGACGCCGATCCCATCGCCGCGCCCGTCACCTTGCCCTTGAGCCGCAACGGCGATGTCGCTTCGCGCTCGAACGTCTTGAGGCTCCAGCGCTGAATCAGCTTCTGATCCGGCAGGACGACAATCAGCTTGTCCATGCCGGCCGCGAGCTTGACGTGGTCCGACGCCAGGGTCAGTTCCTTCGCCACCTTCGACTGATAGACGTCCCAGACCAGCACCTTGCGCTTGTCGGACAGATGCACGATCAGCCAGCGCCCGCCGCCGGCGATGAGGGCGTCGCCGATCGTCGGCAGGCTCTGCACGACCTTGTCCTTGAGGAAGATCACGGCCGGCGGCTTCTCTCCCATCGGCGGCTTGCCGACGACCGTGGCCTCGCCGAAATCGACGTCCACCGGCGTCAGCGACGTCAGGAGCTTCTTGCCCTCGCCGGTGACGCAGGCCACCTGGAACGAGAAGGGTACGAGTCCCTTCTCCTTGACGGTCAGCCGCACCTTGCCGGTCGCCTTCTGCCCTTCGAGTTTGAGCTTCGATGCCTCGCCGGGCATCTGAGTCCAGAGCGTTTCCTTGTCCGCCTTCGGCTTCTCCTTGAGTTCGCGCGAGTTGTGAGAGAAGACCGTCACTTCCTTGATCTTGTTGAGCGGAT
Organism: Gemmatales bacterium; assembly: GCA_038221045.1. Classification (GTDB taxonomy): domain Bacteria; phylum Planctomycetota; class Planctomycetia; order Gemmatales; family Gemmataceae; genus JBBRIK01. Next base: position 4,004 of record JBBRIK010000425.1, on the reverse strand, counting down.
CGATCAGCGTGACGTTGACCTCGACGTCGCTGGTTGTCTCGTTGATGCGTGTGACCTTGGTGCCGAGCGCGGACACCCGGCCATTGAGCATGCGCGACAGTTCGGCGGGCGGAATGGCGAGGCCAATGCGCGTACCACGGACGCGCGCGACGGCGACGCCGACGAGCCGGCCCTTGCCATCGACGACAGGGCCGCCGCTGTTGCCGGGGTTGAGATCGCCATCGATCTGCACGACGCCGACTTCTTCGCGATCGTTGAGCCGGATGCTGGAGATGGTCCCCTTGCCGACGGTGATGGCGGGATGACCCTTCGTCAGTGACAGGGCCTGTCCGAAGGGGAAGCCGAACATGAACACCGGCAGCGTCTCGACGAGATCGACCTTCGGCGTCAGATCAAGCGGAGTGGGCAGTTCCTTGACGTCCATCACTTTCAGTACCGCCAGGTCGCGGTCCGAGTCGGAGGCGAGCAGTTCGGCGGGAGACACGAGTTCATTCTTCGTGCCGCTGTGAAAGACGACGGTGAGTTGTGGCTTCGGGAGGCCCGGCGCGTTGTGGACGACGACATGATGATTGGTGACGACGTAGCCGGTCGTGCCGTCGGCCTTGATGAGGAAGCCGGAGCCGGTCGCCTGAAGGGGTCCGGCCTTCAACTTGATGAAGGCAGTCGCGCCCTTGATGTCGGCCAGCGTCTTCGCCGGAATGGCATCATCGCCTCGCAGCGGAAGCGCGAGACTCCAGAGTATGAGCGAAAGAGGCAGGACGCGCTGCATGATGCACCTCTGAAGCATGGGGGAACAATCCGGAGCCAGGGGCCGGCATTCACATCAGGATATTCTTGACGACGGATCTGTGTACGCCCTTCCGACAGGAATCGCGGCCGGTATGACGATCGGTCAACTTGTTGTCGGCCCTTGAGGTCAATGCTATCGTGGAGGGATGCATCAGCGGAGAGAATAGCTCGTCGAGGTGTTCGGCGGTCTCACTCCTCGACTGGACCCATGTGGAGACAGAGTCATGTCCCTTCTTCTCGATGAACCAGGTCGCATCGATGAACCCAGCGAGGTCTTGCGATATTCGGAAGTCTTGACGCAGGTTGCCGCCAGCAAACAGCCGATCATTGTCTGTCGAGGCGGTGAGGACCTGGCCGCTGTCGTTCCTCTCGAACATCTGGAACTCATGATTGATCTGTTGTGGAAGATGCCCGAAGAGACACAAAACGGACTGCTGCGCGAATTGCTGCTGATGCGGAAATCGGAAAAATTGGCAGCTCAAATCGATTGGGACAAAGTCGTCAAGACGTGTCCTCCTCCTCAAGAATGGTTCGACGGCGACGAGCCGAAACCATTCTGACTCAGCGGGAGGAGGCAATGAGGCTCGCTCTGGGCGCAATCGTTTGGGTAGAGGTGCCGGATGCGAACGGCATCCGGAAACCCCGTCCTGCCGTGATCGTCACTCCCACCGATCGGATTGCGGAAAACGCTGCCCTGGATGTGGTAGCCATTTCGAGCAGGCTTCCCGATCCGTTGCCGGAGGACCATGTCTTGCCCTGGCACGCTCAGGGCCATCCACGCACGGGTCTAAATCGCCGGTGCGCGGCCATATGCACCTGGACGGTCCGCGTTACTCCGGCTGATGTTCAGAGTGTATCCGGACTCGTCCCCGACTCGATCATGCAAGCAGTCCTGGCTAAAATTCACTCCACGGATCCCTTTCAAGAGCCAATGGACGAGCCACCCGCAGTTACTCCATGATGTCGTATACACTCCCGCAACCCAGGGACTCACGCCAGGATGTCCTTGACGACGTGGCCGCTCACATCGGTCAGCCGGTAATCGCGCCCCGCATGCCGATAAGTCAGCTTCTCGTGATCGAAGCCGAGCAGATGCAGAATCGTCGCGTGGAAGTCGTGAACATGCACTTCGTTCTCGGCCACGGCGGCGCCGATGTCGTCGGTCTGCCCGTAAGCGATGCCTCCCTTGACACCCGCTCCAGCGATCCACGACGAGAAGCACGCTCCATGATGGCCGCGCCCCTTTGTCCCATCCTGTCCGGGAGTGCGCCCGAACTCCGTCGTCCAGACGACGAGTGTGTCGTCGAGCAGGCCACGCTGTTTCAGATCGCGGAGCAGGCCGGCAATCGGTTGATCGATCTTCTTCGCGAGCGGGGCGTGCGCCGCCATGTCCGAGTGCGAGTCCCAGTTGTTCGACGCTCCCGTATCAATCAACTCGACGAAACGCACGCCGCGCTCAACTAGGCGGCGGGCGACGAGACATTGCCAGCCGTAGCCGTCCGTCTGACCGCGCTTCAGGCCATAGAGCGATAGGGTACTGTCACTCTCCTTCGACAGGTCGAAGACCGCCGGCGCTTCCCATTGCATCTTGAACGCCGTCTCGAATGATCGAATGCGTGCGGCCAATTCGCCGTCCGCACTGTTCCTGGTGAGATGCTCGCGATTGAACGCCTCGGCCAGTCCCAATTCCAACTCCTGCAATTCCGGCGGGGCCGTCTTCCGCTTCAGGTTGGCGATTGGATCGGGGCCGGGCAACACGCGCGTCCCCTGATGATAGGCGGGCAGGAAGTCATTCGCCCAGACGAGCGAGCCGGCGTAGGGCAACTGCGGCGCGATGACGACGAAGGAGGGCAGGTTCTGGTTCGCAGTGCCGAGTCCATAGCTGACCCACGCGCCAAGGCTGGGACGGGGGAAGAAGAAGGAGCCGGTGTGAATCGCGAGGGTCGCCTGGTAATGTTCGTTGTCGTCGGTCTTCATCGAGCGAATCAGACAGACGTCGTCCATGCACTGGCGCAGATGCGGGAACAAATCGCTGACGAGGGTGCCGCACTTGCCGCCCGGTTTGAAGGCCCAGCCGGGTTTCAGAAGCAGACGCTTCTCATTCGATAGTCCGCCTCCCGCGCCAAACGTCTTGCCGTCGGCGGCGACGAGTTTCGGCTTGCTGTCGAACGTATCGAGATGCGACACGCCGCCGGTGCTGAACAGGAAGATGACGTTCTTCGCCTTCGCCGGCCCGGGAGGCGATTTCGGTGTCAGCGGGTTCTCGGCCGCGAGCAATTCCGACAGGATGCCCGGCAGCACCATGGAGCCGCCGACCAGGGAGCGAAGGACGGTCCGGCGTGTGGGGTTCATGGTTTCTCGATTCAGTCAGTTGACGTAGACCAGTTCATTCGTCAAAAACAGCGCCCGCGCGTAGCTCTCCCACACCTCGTTTTCCTGCCGTCCCGTCATGCGAACCCGTTCGAGGAACTCTGTCGCCGTCGCTCGCTCTTGTGGCGAGGGCGGCCGGCCAAACGCCAGCAGGTAGGAGCGTTCGATGCGTCCCGCATCATCGCTTCGTTCGCTCCGCAGGCGCTCGGCGAACCCGCGCGCCAGCCGATGCAGCAGCGGATCGTTCATCAGATAGAGCGCTTGCAACGGCGTTGTGCTGACGCCGCGCTTGCCGGTGCTGGCGTTGGCGTCCGCGCCGTCGAACAGGGCGAGGTAGGGATGCCGCTGGATGCGCTGCGTCATCAGGTAGACGCTCCGGCGATCCGTCTCGTAGACGGCCTTGAACGGATTGTGCTGCGTGAAGTTCCACGTCGCCGGCTCGGGAAACGGATGCGGCCCACCCGGCGAGCGCTCAAGAACGCCGGCCAGCGACAGCAGCGTATCGCGGATCGACTCGGCGTCGAGCCGGCGGCGATTGAAACGCCAGAGCAGCTGGTTGCTGGGATCGACTTCGCGATTGCCGGGCGCGTCGTCGCTGGAAAGCTGATAGGCATGTGACGTCAGCATGAGCCGATGCATCGCCTTCATCGACCAGCCGCTGGCGACGAACTCGCTCGCCAGCCAATCGAGCAATTCGAGATGGCTCGGCGGCCTCCCCTGCCGGCCAAAGTCGTTCGGCGTCGCCACCAATCCCTGGCCGAAATGGTGCTGCCAGATGCGATTGACCATGACCCGCGCCGTCAGCGGGTTGCGAGCGTCGGTCAGCCACTTCGCCAGTTCCAGCC
>JBBRIK010000424.1:0-5617 GCA_038221045.1 Gemmatales bacterium | reverse complement strand
CGCTCCGACAAGGAACTGACCGGGTTTGAGGCGTTTAGCGAGGAAGAACTGGATGACGACTAATCCGGCTCCCGTCAGAGGCGAGGTCTGGCGGATCAGGTTCGACCCCGCCGAAGGTGACGAAATCAAGAAAGTTCGGCTGGCCGTTGTCCTCAGTGAAAACGCCATCGGCCGACTGCGGCTGAAGATCGTGGTCCCGATCACGGAGTGGAAACCGAGGTATGCCGGCTATCCCTGGTTCGTTTAGGCGAACGGCAAGTGATGAGTTACCCGTAGCTGAAGTCGCCAGACTTCAGCTACGGGCTGCACCTGAAGTCTGGCGACTTCAGCTACGGGTAAAGTAATTCCTGCCCTTCGCCCTACACTTCCTCCTCCTGGGCCGCCTGGTGCTGGCGGCGCAGACGCTCGACGAGGGCTTTCATGTCGCTCGCCATGCTCGACGTCCAGCGCATGCGCTGGCCCGTGGCGGGATGCTCGAACTCTAGCGTGGCGGCGTGAAGGGCGATACGCTTCGCTCCGCTATCGTCCGGCAGCGGCGAGCCGTTGACCGGCCGATCGTAGATGCGCTCACTGCAAATCGGCGTTCCCATCTCTCCCAGATGGATGCGCACCTGATGCGTCCGGCCCGTCTCCAGACGGCACTCGACCAGCGCGTGAGCGCCGAACTGTTCCATGACGTGAACGTGAGTGACCGCCCGCTGGCCCTCTTCCTTCGCGCCGCTGCCACGGCGGCCGTCGCCTCGGTCGCGGACGATCCACGACTCGATAGTTGCGTCCCTGGCCTGACCGCGAACGACGGCAAGATAGCGGCGCTCGGCCGTGTGGGCGCGCATCTGTCCGCCGAGATGGCGCGCGGCTTCCGGCGTCCGCGCGAAGATGACGAGGCCGCTGGTCTCCTTGTCGAGCCGATGCACGGCGATGACGCGAGCCAGCTTCGTTCCCTCACGCGGCAGCAGTCCGGGCAGCAGGTCTTCGAGCGTGTCGGGGAGGAAGCGTTTCGCTCGCTCGCCGAACTCGGCCGCCTCGTGTCCGTGCCGCATTGTCGTCAACCCGCCTGGCTTGTCCACGACGACGATGTGTTCGTCCACGAAGCGGAGAACGATACCCGGCTTGGGCGTGCGGCGCTCGACGATCGGCGTTCGAGTTTTCGGCTTCGGGCTTCGCGTTTTGGCCTTCGGAGGGGGAGCCGGGCGCGGTGCCATCGAGGCATCGACCTCGACGATGATCTTCTGGCCGCGCTGCAGACGTTTCGAGGAATCGCGGCAGGGCAGATCGTCGATGGACAGATGCCCGTCGCGCACAAGCTGGCGCGCCTGGCTCCACGAGAGGTTCAACTGGTGGTGCAGCCATTCGGCGACCGTGCGGCGGGCCTCGGCCCTTGTCACAACATGCGTACGCTGGCTCATCAGGGTTTGGCAAACTCCTTGTCGTCGAGGCGGTCGAGCAGTTCGGTCGAACGAACCGTGACGTCGGCATGCTCCGCCCCATTGATCAGGATACGGACCCGCGTGAATCTTTTCAGACCCTGGACTTCCTTGAAATCACTGTAGATCTCCTCCTGCACGCTGTCGGCCGACCCCGCGTGAGGCCGCAAGTCGCGCTTGACGAGCAGGCCGGTGGCACGGTCGAACCAGAGGGTGACGTCGCGCTGTTGCGGGCAACTCACCTTCACGCCGAGGGCCGGCTTTCCTCCCACCTTCGTCTCGGGCAGGGCCGTCAACTTGTATCCCTTGTCGGCCGCCAGCAACGCCGTCAGGCTGGCAACATGGGCGGCATGGGCCGTCGCCTTCCAGCCTTCGAGCGTCGGGGCATCGACGGGCTTCGCCAGCCCCCCCTCGACCCGCCAACCTTGCTTGCCGTCGAACACCTCGACGATATCCAGCTTCTTGTCGCTGAGGTCGGCGCTGAGCGTATGGCGAAACTGTCCGGGCAGCCGTTGCACCGTCTCGGAGGTGAACGGCGTCTTCTGGCCGAGGACGCTCAGCGTGCCGTCCGACTTCTCACGGATGAGATGAAGGCGATCGAGACTGTCCGGCCCGCCATGCGCCTGGATGGCCCGCCGAATGAGCGCCAGAGGCTCGCCGCCCGCCGGCGGCTGGGCCACGACGCTGAGCGAAACGAGGAGAAGCAATGCGTGCATGAGGGTCCTTCCTTGAAGAGTCCAGCTGGCGACTCCTTTGGCCGCCGTCCACGCTCGCAATTATAATCTTCCTCGCTCCGTCAAGACCATCCATCCTTCCCGCGGAAGAGTTCAATCATGCGCATTCAGGGCATCATCCCTCCGGTCATCACACCCATGCAGGCCAACGAGGACCTCGACCTGCCGCGTCTGAAATCGTTCATCGACCATCTGATAACCAGCGGCGTTCATGGCATCTTCGTCCTCGGCACCAACAGCGAGTTCTACGCCCTGGACGAGCGTGAGAAACAGGAGGTCATCGCGACGGCGGTGGCTCATGTCAACAAGCGAGTGCCTGTTTTCGCCGGGACGGGCGCTGAAACGACGCGCGAGGCGGTGCGGCTGACGAGGATGGCCGAGCGCGAGGGCGTCGATGGCGTTTCGGTCATCACACCCTATTTCGTCTCGCCGACGCAGAGGGAGATTCAGGACCACTATCGCAAGATCGCGGAAGCGACCTCGGTGCCGGTCGTGCTGTACAACAACCCGGCGACGTGCGGCGGAGTCAAGATCGAACCCGAGACGGCGGCAAAGCTGGCAGAGGTGCCGAACATCCTCGGCATCAAGGATTCGTCGGGTGATTTGCAGAACACCATCGAGATGATTCGTGTCGTGCCGGAGCGATTTTCGGTGCTGATGGGGCGCGACACGTTGATCTTCTCGGCGATGATGTTCGGGGCGCGCGGGGCGGTGCCGGCGACCGGCAACATCGCGCCGTCGCTGCTGGTGAAGATTTTCGAGACGTTCCGCAAGGGCGACATCGAGGGATCGCGGGAGGCTCAGTTGCAACTGAATCCGCTGCGGTTGGCCCTGGGGTTATGCACGGCGCCGGGAGCGGTGAAGGCGGCGCTGAACATGCTGGGCATGAGCGTTGGACCATGCCGTTCGCCGGTGTCGGGCCTGGCCTCGGAGAAGGCGCCGCTGATGCGGCAGGCACTGACGCAGGCGGGGCTGATGTGATACAGTACGCCGAGCAGTTCGTGGCACGGAGGGACGAATCGTCATGAGCGTGATTCAGCCGGTGAAGCGGAAATCGGGCAATGGTTATCCAACGACGGATGGGAAACCCATGGCCGAGACGGACCTGCATCGCGATCTGATGCTTCTGCTGATCGAGATGCTCAGGGAGTATTACCGCGCCGCCACGAGCGTCTACGTTTCGGGCAACCTGCTTATCTTCTACGAGCAAAGTAATCGCAGGCGGCACGTTTCCCCCGACGTCTTCGTTGTCCGCGGCGTCCCGAAGAACTCGCGTCTGAATTACCTCGTCTGGGAGGAGCGAAAAGGGCCGGAAGTCGTCATCGAGCTGACCTCATCCTCGACGCGGAACGAAGACGTTCGGACGAAGTTCGCTTTGTATCGTGATACACTTCGGGTGAAGGAGTATTTCCTGTTCGATCCGCTGGGCGATTACCTGTCGCCGGCGCTGCAAGGGTATCGTCTTCGTCAGGGAGAGTATCGTCCGATCCGCCGGGTGAATGGCCGGCTGCCGAGCCAGGTGTTGCGCCTGCATCTCGATCCCGTGGGTCAGATGCTGCGGCTCTTCGATCCGGCGACGGGGCAGTGGCTGCCGACGCCGCGCGAGCGGATCGAACAAGCCGAATTGGCACGCACAGCGGCTGAAGAGGAATCCGCACGTCTCCGGCGCGAAATCGAGGAGTTGCGGCAACGACTCGGCGAACTGTGACAGGTGGACCTGGCCCATCCAGAAAAAACGGATTCCGCATCGCCTTGCATTTACAATACAGAGAGGCCCTCTCCTCCTGGAGCGATGACGGATGCTGACGAACACCTTCCTCCATTTACCCGGCGTCGGCGAGAAGACGGAACAGCGTCTCTGGGCCAGCGGCGTCCACTCCTGGTCCGAGGCCCTGCTCGCTCGCTCTACCCCCGTATCCTGGCGTCCGGTCCTGGAAGAGTCCGTGCGCCAACTTTCGGGACGCAATCCCACTTACTTCGCGGAGTTGCTGCCGGCGAACCAGCAGTGGCGTCTCTATCGCGACTTCTGCGGGCGCTGCGCCTTCGTCGATATCGAGACGACCGGACTCGGCCTCTACTCCACCATCACGACCGTCGCCCTCTACGATGGAACTACTCTTCGCACTTACGTTCGCGGCCAGAACCTCGACCAGTTCGCGAAGGACATCAGGGACTATGGCCTGCTGGTGACGTTCAACGGCAAGTCATTCGATGTGCCGATCCTGGATCGCGGACTCGGCGCCCGAATGCCGGACGCTCACATCGATCTGCGCTACGTCCTGAGCGGCCTGGGTCTGAAAGGCGGCTTGAAGAACGTCGAGCGGCAACTGGGAATGCAGCGTCCTGGGTTACAAGAAGTCGATGGCTCGGTCGCCGTGCTGTTGTGGGACGAGTATCGCCGCCACGACAACGTCAAGGCGCTGGAGACGCTCCTGGCGTACAACGCCCACGACGTCATCAACCTGCACGCGCTCGCTGTCCACGCTCATAACGAGTATCTGAAGAAGACGCCCTTCGGGGCGCGCCACAAGCTGGAAACGCCTGTATTGCCCGAAGTCCCCTTCAAGCCGGACGTCGCTCTCGTCAATCGCTTCACCCGTCTCCGTCAATCGATGGGAATGCGTTGGCCTCAGTGAGCGACGTCAATGGAGCCGTTTCTTCAGTCGGATTCCGTGGAAGTGAGGCGGCTTCCCAATCGAGGACGAGGGAGCCGAGGCGTATTCGCCAGACGTTTCATCCGCGAAGGCGAAGTCATCGAGCGCGTTCCTGTCATCCTCATTCCCAGCAATCAAGTGTTCGGAGAATCGGCAGTCGCGCTGCGAGCGTGCCGGCTCTCCTGGTATGTCTTCGGCTGGGGCAGCCAGGAAGGACATGACTGTGTCGCCCTGCCGCTGGGTTATGGTTCGATTTACAACCATTCTTACGAACCCAACGCCACGTCACAGACCGAACTCCCGGACGTCATGGAGTTCATCGCGATCAAGGACATCCAGCCGGACGAGGAGATCACCATCAATTACAATGGCGATCCGGCGGACATGGACCCTGTCGATTTTCCTGTCATCAGATAGCGATGCGCTCAAGAATCGCATCATCGTCGCGTCACATAGACGATCCCCTCTGCTCCCGCCTGCACGTCGAATGCCTCGTCAGCAGCCGCCAGGGCATGCTCGCACAGACGAGCCGCGTTGAACGGACAGGCGATACACTTTCTCTCCGATGACGTCTGTGGCACTGCGCCGCGTTCGCCGAGCCAGTAGGTCTCAGAGGCGTCAATTCACGCTCGACGGCGGCCCGGTCGAACCGCCACAACTCCGCCTGCCATCCCTGGCCCCGGAGCGTGGCGGTTTTTCCCTTCGCGAGTCGCCGCTGGCGTTCGGCCTCGCACTGTTCGCACACCTGGCGCAAGGTGCCGTCCTGGGCGAGCGAGAGCAACCGTTCCGCCTTGCTCGCGCTCGC
>JBBRIK010000423.1:0-5624 GCA_038221045.1 Gemmatales bacterium | reverse complement strand
GTGGGAGGGTTGTACGGCCAACTCGAACAGGCCGCGTATCACCGCCTGCGACGCTGGCTTCTCGGCAGAGAGAAGCCAGCGACAACACGGCCGGCGTTGCCGGTCTCTCGTGCCGCCTGACTACTCAAGTTGGTCCGCGAGCATGGCCAGATTGTCGAGCAAACGATCCGGTCTCGCGGCCTGCAAGGTCTCTCGTTCGTCCGATCCGGTCGGCACCACCCACACGCGAACCCCTGCTCCGCGAGCCGTCGTGACGTCCACCGTCATGTCGCCGACGTATAGCGCCTCGTCCGCCTTCACGTTCAGTCGAGACAATCCCGCCAGGAGCATATCGGGGGCCGGCTTGGGATGCGTCACGTCCTCCGGTCCCAGCACTGCGTCGAACAACTCCGCGATGCCAAGCCAGGCCAGCAACGCCTTCGTGTAAGGCAGCGGCTTGTTGCTGCACACCGCCAGTCTCAGGCCGCGCTGCTTCAGCGTCTTGAGCATGTCGGCCGCTCCCGGCAGCAGACGGGTTCCCTCGCGCATGACCGTCGGATGATGGCGGCGATAGAGCGCCTCATTCTCCCTGGGATCGCCGACGCCGACCGTATGGGCCAGGAGATGACCGGGACCGTGGCCGACATGGACGCGCACCTGATCGACACTCAGTGCGGCGAGTCCACGCTGAGCGCGAACGTGATTGATGCTGGCGGCGATGGCGTCGTAGCTATCGGCCAGGGTGCCGTCGAAGTCGAAAAGAACTGCCCGCAACACCATGAACGCCTCATTTCCGATAGAGGTCGCCTCACGCCTGCAAGCGATGCTCGAACGCCTGCAAGCCCTGTGCATAAGCCGCTTGCCAGGCCGGGTTCGGCTGGACCACATCGCGGAACTTCACCAGCACGGCGACCGCGTCGGCGACATGGAAGGGACCGCTCACCCCCTTCTGATCGCGGCGATACGTCTCCAGGGCCGCCAGGGCTGTCACTGCCGCGCCGAGGGCCGGCCCCTCCGTCGAGGTCAGCCGATGCAGCGGGCGCTCCAGCACGCTGGCGAGGATCTCGCACATCAGGCTGTTGCGCGCGATGCCTCCCGAAACCGTGATGCGCGTGATGCGCTGGCCGGCCGCCTCATGTTCCCTGACGCCGAGGGCGATCAGATACGCCAGCGCCTCCAGCGAGGCGCGGAACTTCTTGCCCGCCTCTTCAGGGAAGGACGGCGTCCACTCGACGCGCGGCTGCTTGACGTTGAGCGATGGCTCGGGATTGACGAACGGCAGCACCATCGTTCCGTCGCAGCCGGGCGGTACCTTGCGCGCCTCCGCTTCGAGATACTCCCAGTCGGGATCGGAGCCCACGATCTTGTCGAGGAAGAGCGCGCCGTTGTTGTAACAGCGCATCCAGAGATACGGACCCCAGTTGAGGCGCATCGCGTCGAGCGTCCCCGAGCCGGGCAACTGGGCCGACGAGGAATTGACGACGGCGGAACTGCCGAGGATGACGGCGACCTGACCGTCATCGACCGCGCCGCCGCCGACGAGGCCGGCCGCCTGATCGTCCGAGGTCGGGAAGATGAGCGGCCTCTCGGCGGTGATGCCGGCCTCCGACGCCAGATGATCGGCCAGAGGGCCGATCGGCTCGTAGTGATCGACGATGGGAGGCAGTTGCTCCCAGGCGAGGTCGCGCTGCCAGGACTGTTCGAGGGCTTCGAGCATGGCCCGGCTCCAGGCGCAGGTGCGCAGGTCCATGATGCCGGTCGAGGCGGCGGCCGAGACGCTGCAAACGCCGAAGTTGCCGGTGAGGAAGCCGGCCGCGAGCGGTCCATGCGGCAGGATGTACTTCGTTCGCTTCCAGTCCGTCTGGCTCAGCCGATGGCCATCCTTGACTAGCTGGCTGAGCGTGTAGCGGACCGCCCACGGACCGCCGATGTGATGCTTGACCGCTTCCTGTCCCCCGAGGCGAGCAAGCCCCTTTTCGTGATAGGGGGCCAGGGAGTGATCGTTCCAGCAGATGGCCCGGCGCACCTGGACGTGCTGGGCGTCAATCCGGCCAGCCGTGTGATGCGTGGCCGAGATGCCGCCGGCGACCCAGTGGGCGAGCCGGCCCTTGTCGCGGAGCAGGGCGGCGAGTGCGCGCGTGCTGGCGCGAGCCTGGCCTTCCAGCTGCATCAGGTTCAGTTCGGAGACGCCGTCTCTGTCCCAGAGGTCGGTGGGAAAGCGCACTTCGGCGAGCGTGTTGCCGTCGAGGTCGAAGGCGAGACACTTGACGGCGCTGGTGGAGAAGTCCCAGCCGGCGATGACGCTGTCGGACGGCACGCACTGCAGAGGTTCGGGCACGGCGGCGACTCCTGGCGCTTGAATCGATTGATTCGGGAGAGTGTATGGCGCGCGACAAGGCGGCTCAACCGGAGACGCTCGGGACGGGTTGGAGGAGCGCTCGGAAAGGATTTTCGGAGATTGGACGCGCTGGCGTCTTGCATTCGAGCCACTACAATGCACACAATCAGATTTGGGACAGGTCGTGGTCGGGAACCGCAATCGATCGAAGCCGGGATCATCTCATGCAGGCGGTGAAAGGGATCTCCATGGAAAAAGGGTTGTGCTGGGCCTCCATGGGAGTCGCCGGCTTGCTCCTGCTGCTTTTCCTCCTCGACGTCCTTCTGGGCATACCGTTCAGCAAGGTCAGCGTCGTCGTCGATATCCTCGGCATCCTCACCAGTGGACTCGTGTTGTATCTCGCCTACGATGCCTATAAGGACCTGCGCTGACCCGCCGCTTGCGGCTTTGTACACGCGTGCAAAGCCGCAAGCGGCGAGCCGTCACTTCTCCGGCGCGTCGCCGATCCACTTGTCCTCCAGACAGTACAGGACCGAACTCGTGCCGCCGAAGACGCCCGAGGCGATGTAGATGCGCCGCTGATCGCCGTCCGGCGTTCGCTGCACGGTCACCGCCGGCGAGGTCAGCATCGCCGCGCCGAATCCCTTCTTGTCCTCGCCGCCGCTGGACAGTTCGTCGAAGTGCCAGAAGACGTCGCCCGTGCGCGGGTCGAGACAGTAAACGTCTCCCTTGAGCGCCGCGATATAGAGGGCCGATGGAGCATCGTCCCAGGCGCCGCGAACCAGGGCCGGCGACGAGACGGTGATGCTCCCGAGGTCCCTCTTCCAGACCAGCGTTCCCTCGCGAGCGTCCAGCGCGTAGCAGTGGCCATCCTGGGAACCGGCATAGACGAGACCGCCCGCGAATGCCTGTTTCGTGTGGACCGCGCCCTTGACGGGGTAATCCCAACGGCGGCTGCCGTCGAAGGCGTCGAGACAGAGGATGGACCCGGTCGCGTCCTTGGATTCCTCATTGATGCGCGTGTTGCCGAGGCCGACATAGACGAGGCCGTCGTGGATGCTTGGCGAGCCCCACACCGGCAAGTCCGCCATCCTCGACCACACTTTCTTGCCGCTGGCCGCCTCGACGCAGAACACTTCCATCTGCTTGAACGTCTGGCTCTTGCCGCTGCAACAGAAGACGCGGTTGCCGACGACGACAGGGCTGGTGTCGATGTGCAGGCCGGTTTGGCGGTTGCCCGGCTCGGGATACTGCCAGACCTTCTTGCCGTTCTTGACATCGACGCAATACAGCCCCTTGTCGCCAGCCCCGAAGAAGACCCGGCCATTGGCGACGAAGGGAGTCGATTCGACATGGCTGTTGGTCGGGAAACTCCAGAGTTTGTCCTCCTCCTCGCTTGCCGTGTTGAAGGCCCAGTTCAGCTTGCCCGTCGCAACATCGAGACAGAACAGGTTGCATTCGTTGTTCTCGTGGAAGCCCTCGCCGATGTAGAGCTTGTCGCCGTGGATGCAGGGAGACGAGAACATCTGCTTCATCTTGCCGTTGTGGTCGAAGCGCCACACTTCCCTGACCTTTTCCACGCCCTGCTCATCGAGGTAGGACTCAAGGCAGTAAACCCGGCCGATCTTCTCGAAGGCCGTGAAGTGAATGACGCCGAGGTAAACGCGCTTGCCGACGACGACAGGAGTGGAAGCCATGTCGCTCTGACCTTGTGGGGTGAACTTCCACACCTGCCGGACGAGTTCCGCTCCCTTTTTGGCGTCCCCTGTCGCGGCGGACTTCAGATCGCGACCGCCCTCGACGGTGGCTGACGAGCCGCGCGCGGTCAGCACCACGGCCGTTAGGGCCATGCAGACGAGGACGAGGCCCTCGGTCGGCAGCGCACGGCGCTCGAAGTGGGCTGACTTCGGCAGGAAGGCGTACAGAGTGCCTACCCAGAAGCCGACTCCGGTGATCCAGAGGAAGAGTTTCAGGTCGTTGAGTTCGGGGTTGTTGAGGGCCAGGATAGTGAGCAAACCGGCGAGAGCGATGTTGCTGAGGACGAAGAGCATGATGCGTTCCGTCCGCGCCGGCATCGCCGGCTCCGTGCATTCGGGGTCGAGATAATGCAGTTGGCGTATCCAGGCCCAGGCAGCGCCGGCGAGCGTGACGAGCAGAATCCCTGCCCATACCGTCTGGGAGCGGGTCCACCAGAACTGCTCCGGCCACAGGACGTAACACGAGAAGAGCGTGCTGGTGGTGAAGAGGACGGCGACGAGCGCGGCCCAGCGCCGCATCAGGATGGCCACGCCTCCGAACACCGCGGGAAAGAGCAGCGCGAGAATGCCGATGATGCCGCCGGCGGGAAGGCCGACGATGACGCCAAACACAGGACCGGTGCTCAAGGAGGAGGGATGAATCCGGCCGCGGCTCGCGCCTTTGTCCTTCGGCTCTGGTGCTTTCTCCTTGATTTCAGGCCCGAATCCCGGCTCCACCTTCGGATCGGCAGGCGGCAGTTCCTTCTTGTCCTTGATAGCCTTCTCCATCACCTCACGCAACTCGGCCGTCGTCCCCTTGAAGGTGCGGCGCAAATACGGCTCGCAGTGAGTGAAACTCCAGCGGACTGTCTCCTTGTCCTTCTCGCCGACGAGACTGAACCATGTACCCTCGCTGTAGGCGAAGCCGATGAAGCGATCCGGCTTCTCATCGAGAAAGACGAGAATCGACAGGTCCTTCGCCAGCCGCTTGAGAAGCTGCGGCGTGTGCTTGTACTTCGTGGCCTCGCGGTCGCCGGTGAGGTTGACGGGCCAGCGCCGCGGAGCGCCCTTGCCCTTGAGGTCCGCCTCGACGTTCAGCACCATCGCGGGCCGTTCGGGATCGAATTTCTCGACCTTCACCACGCAAATGTGCGCCGAACTGGAGAGAAGAAGTTTCAGTTCGAGCGGTCTGGTGATGAGTCCCTGGACCGGCAGCACCAGGAAAAACAACAATACCCCCGCGATGATCGTGACTGTTCGCCGCATTCCCTGCCCCCTCCTGTCGCCCCCGGCTTGCCGGAGGGTTGTTGCTTCACATTCGGTTCATGATAACCCGCTGCGCCCCCGCCGCAAGGAGGTGTCGCGTGACATTTTTGGCACACGTCTCCTCGCCGCCTGCCACTCTGGCAGCAACGGGCGCTCATCTATCGTTCGCCGGATCGTCACAAGATCAGGAAGCGAAAGCGCTTGCGAAATCGGTGCCGCACGGCATACGCCTTGCTCCCCTTCGTGCGACCCACGAATTGTGAATCAGACTCCCTGGATTGATACCGTTCCTGGACGTAACCGAT
>JBBRIK010000422.1:0-5628 GCA_038221045.1 Gemmatales bacterium | reverse complement strand
GGTCGATGACTTCGACATGAAGATCACGCACGTCATCCGCTCGGACGAGCATCTGTCGAACACGCCGCGTCAGGTGTTCATCGTGCGCGGCCTCGGCTATCCGCAGCCGGAGTACGCCCATCTGCCGCCTGTCGCGGAGCCGGGCAGTAAGAACAAGTTGTCGAAGCGGAAGATCCCCAAGTATCTGAAGAACTCCGGCTTCAAGCAGGTTTACAATCACGGCCTGGGCATCGCGACGAAGTTAGGGTTGCAGACGTCGGCGGATACCTTCAATCCGGTCATCGTCGATTTCTTCGAGCAGGTCGGCTACCTTCCCGATGCCGTCGTCAACTACCTGCTGTTGCTCGGCTGGTCCTACGACGACAAGAAGGAGGAGTTCACGCGTCAGGAGATGATCGATCTCTTCTCGATGCCGAAGGTCAACAAGGCGCCCGCGAGCCTCGACGTGACGAAGCTGTTCGCCTTCCAGGATCGCTACATGCAGCGCCTGTCAATGGAGACGAAACTGGCGATGACGCTGCCCTACCTTCAGCGAGCCGGCTTCCCTGTCGATGAGGCGATGGTGCGGCCCATCCTGTTGGCGGCGGGCGATCGCATCAAGGTGGCCGGCGACATCCTCGACCACACGACTTTTTTCACGCCGGACGATCGGATGACGTATGACGACGGCGACTTCGACAAGCGCCTGCGGAAGGCGGCGGACGCGCCGGCGCTGCTGAAGAAGTATCGCGAGGTGCTGGCGGGTTCCGCCTTCGACGCCGCGAGCCTGGAGCAAGGCATGAGCGCCTTCGTGCAGGTAGAGAGCGTCAAGATTGGTCAGATCATCCATGCGGTGCGCGTGGCGGTGACAGGTCGAGGCGTCGGCTTCGGGCTGTTCGAGACGCTCGCCATTCTCGGCAAGGATCGCACGTTGGCCCGCATCGATCAAACGCTGGCACGGCTGTGAGCAGTTCCGCCCTGCGCGGTAAAATGCCACTGGAGGACACGACCATGCAGACTGCGACAGTCGAAGAGGTTCAAGCCCAATTGCCGAATTTCCTGGCTACGCTGAAGCCAGGAGAGGAATTGCTGATCACGCGCGAGAATCGGCCCATCGCCCGGCTGATTCTCGAATCTCCTGTTGCGCGCAAGCCCCGACAACCGGGGAGTGCGATCGGGCAACTCCTCATTCTGGAAGAGGACAAAGAACACCTGAAGGACTTTGAGGAGTACATGCAGTGAGGCTGCTGCTGGACACGCATACGTTCCTGTGGTTCGTCCTCAACGATGCCCAGTTGAGCAGCACGGCCCGCTCGCTGATCGTGGATCCGAACAATGAAGTCCTCCTCAGTCCGGCCAGTTACTGGGAGATCGCCATCAAAATCAGCATCGGCAAGTACTCTCTTCCCACGACCGATTTCGAGAACTTCATGCAACAGCAGGTCAGGGTCAACAACTTCACCATCTTGCCAATCAGCATCGCGCATGCTGCCGCTGTTATCGCCCTGCCTCTCCATCATCGCGATCCATTTGACCGTCTTCTCGCCGCCCAGGCGATGGTCGAGGCGATTCCTCTCCTCAGCGGAGATGCCGTCTTCGACCAGTATCCAATCTCGCGCATCTGGTGACTGGCCGCCCGGATCGTTCGGGAGACTTCAAAACCCTACCTCGCGATAAATGCGCTCGAACTGCTCGTGACACCCGGCGAACGCGGACAGCAGCAACGGATCGAACTGACCGGTCGAATACTGCAAGATCATGGTCGTCGCCCGCGCGTGATTCAACGCCGGCTTGTGCATCCGCTCGCGCCGCAGAGCGTCGTAAACGTCTGCGATGGCCGTCAGACGCGCCACCGGTGGAATCGCCTCGCTAACCAGTTTGTCAGGATAGCCTGCCCCGTCCCAGCGCTCGTGATGGTGGCGCACGATGTCGCGGCCCATCGCCAGGAAGTCGAGCGCCGTGCCGTGTTCCTCCGCCAGCGCTTTGAGGATGCGATCACCGATCAGCGGATGCGTCTGCACCAGGATGCGCTCCGCCTCCGACAGCGAGGCCGGCTTGAGCAGGATGTCGTCCGGCAGGCCGATCTTGCCGATGTCGTGAAGGACGACGCAGCGCTCCAGTTGACTCAGGAAGCGTCCATCGACTCGCCCCGACCAGGGACGGTCGCGGGCCGCTTCCTTCGCCAGCGTCACGACGTAACGCTGCAAGCGGCGCAGGTGGCCCGGCGTCTCGCCGTCGCGCGACTCGGCCATCTTGGCCATCGTGAACAGGATCGCGTCATGGGCCTGGCGCACATCGGCCCGGCTCAATTCCAGGCTCTGTTCGAGTTGCCGCAGCGAATGCTGATACTGCTCCGCCAGGGCGCGCGTCCGGTCCTGCTCGTGCTTCACGCGCAGGGCGTGTTCCATCCGCGCTCGCAGCTGCCGGGTCTCAAACGGCCTGGCCAGCACGTCATCGGCGCCGCGTTGCAGGGCCTCGCTCAACTCCGCTTCGCTCGCGTTTCCCGCGATCAGAACCTTCAGATAGGAAGCCGGCTGCTGTTCGCGCAGACGGCGACACACTTCCAGTCCATCCACGTCGGGCAACTTCAGATCGACGACGACAAGATCGAGCGCCTCGCGCCGCGCCACTTCCAGGCCGGCGCTGCCGTCCGTCGCCTCGAAACAGAGACAGTCGAGCTGCAGGGCCGTGGACAGCACGACCGCCCGCACGGCGGGATCGTCCTCGATGACCAGCACACGCCGGCGGGCCACTTCGCTTCCCGGACGAGGCAGGATGATCGGCCGCGAGCCTGACAGACGCGCCGGTTTGGCCGGAGCGACGGCCAGCGGCGCCAGGACCGTGCTGACGGCTAACGGCGTCGGCCTCTTGGAAGGTTCGCGCGTCAACATGCAATCGATGAGGTCGTCCAGTTCGCGCGGCACATCCGGCCTGAGGTCGCTCAGCCGGCGCGGCGGGTCTTCCTGCAACGCCCGCAGCGCCGTGCCGAGGTTGGGCATATACGGATACGGCGTCTCGCCCGTCAGCAGCCAGAAGAGCGTGGCCGCCAGCCCATAAATGTCCGCTTCGGGGCCGACGCCTGAGGGATGATGGCTCTGTTCGGGGGCCATGAACTCGACGGAGCCGAGCAGGGCCTGCGGATCGGTCAACTGGCTGCAAAACTGATGGGCCAGGCCGAAATCGACGAGCTTGATCTGGCCCTTCTCCGTCAGCAGCAAGTTGGACGGCTTCACGTCGCGATGGACGACGTGGAGATCGTGAGCGGCTTGCAGTCCCTGGGCCGCCTGACGAATCCAGTCGCAGGCCAGGGGAATGGTCAACGGCCCGGTCTTCTCGACGTGATGCTCGAGATCGCCGCCGGTCACCAGCTCCATGACCAGATACAACAGCGTCGGCAAATGCGGGCCGGTGGGGATTAACTCGCCGGCGTCAAATGCCTGGATGATGTTGGGATGATTCAGCTCGGCCAGCAGGCGCATCTCGGCGTAGAAGCGCTGGCGCAGCGAGTAGTCGCAATCGTCGTCGATCGGCAGCACCTTGATGGCGACGCGCCTCTTCATGAGGCAGTGTTCGCCGAGATAGACCAGGCCCATGCCGCCGGAACCGACCTGATCGAGGACGCGATAGTTGCCCAGCATCAGGCCGTGCGTCTGTCCCGCGAGGACGCGGTCGAGTTGAAAGGCCGTCAGCAGGCCGGCCTCAATGAGCGACTGTCCCATCTCGACCTCGCCGGCGTATTCGGCCAGGCGGTCGGCACGTTCTTCGAGGAAAGGATTGACGACCTCGAAGGGCAGGAGGTTGAGGCCAATCAGGTGATCGAGGAAAGCCCGGCTAACGTCGGGCAGACGCGGAAGCCAGGGCGAGGGCCGGCGTTGGAGAGGAGGGGGGGCGGCGCGGCGCGGCGCGGACGCGAGCGGGCGTTGCTGAAGCGAACTGGCCATGCGAAACACCGCCTGTGCAGGGCCGCGTCCGCTGAGGAGCGGGGAGACGCGGGCGGGAGTCGTCCGTCACACTGCCGCCGCCGAGCGAGTCCGAGGAGGCGGGTACTCAGCAAGCATAGGTCGCGAATCGCCCTCGTGCAAAACGCCGCCCGCCTCTTGCTTCCCCCCCTCGGTTGACCCTATCATGAGGAGGTAAGTGGGAAGCCTGCCTACCCGAGAGGAGTTTGCTCCTCTTTTTGCTGGAATCCGGACACTGACGAGTCAACGGAACAAGCGTCTCCTCTATCGAGTTGCGGGAGGTCTGGCACCCATGATGAAGACGCGGGGAATGCTCCTGGGCACCGCCTTGATCCTGGCGGGCGGATTCAGCGTGCTGGCGGCGGACGACACTCCCGCCGCGACAGCGATCAAGAAGCTGGCTGACGACGCCGGCACGAAAGACTGGGCGGAATTCTCCAAGGCAGGTTCCGAAGTCGCCAAGAAGCACGAACTCGACAAGGTCATGAACGGCTTCAAAATGCGCAAGCCGAACTTGAAGGGCATCGCCGGGATCGGCGTCGGCGCCAAACCCGGTGCCATCACGCCGGACGGCATTGAGGCGAAGCTTATCAGCCTGACAAAGATGCCGCTGACCCCCGCCCAACTCCAGAAAGAAGCGGACGATCTGGTCCGCATGACGGAAATCATCGCTGCGATCGCCGCCACGTCGCTGCATCAATGTCCGAATCCGGCAATGCAGGTCAGGTGGAATCAGTGGTCCGAAGAGATGTATCAATCGTCTCGGGAACTCACGAAGGCGATCAAGGCGAAAAATCCCGCGGACGTCAAGAACGCGGCACACAAGTTGAATGACAGCTGCAAGAACTGCCACTAGGCGTTTTAACTGAGACGAAGAACTCGACCTCATGCGGTTCGGTTTCCCCTGCTCGACGAGAAAACTGATTCTGGAGGAGGCTTGGCACCAATGATGAAGCTGCGTGGAATGATCCTGGGCGCCGCCTTGATGCTGGCGGGCGGCCTCAGCGTACTGTCAGCCGGTGACATCGAGGACGCGGAAGCGACCAAGAAGGCTGCGGAGGCGATCAAGAAACTCGCCGACGACGCCGGCACGAAGGACTGGACGGAATTCTCCAAGGCGAGTGCCGAAGTCGCCAAGAAGCACGAACTGGACAAGGTCATGAACGGCTTCAAAATGCGCAAGCCGAACATGAAGGGCATCGCCGGGATCGGCGTCGGCGACAAGGCGAATACCGTCACCCCGGACGGCATCGAGGCCAAGATCATCAGCATGACGAAGAACCCGATGGCGGCCGCAACCTTGAACAAGCAGCAGGCCGACCTGATCCGCATGGCCGAGATCACCGCCGCCATCGCCGCCACCGCAACGCATCAATGTCCGGTTGAAAAGAAGCTGGGCGACAAGGACCCGGCCGATTGGAAGACATGGTCGAAGGATATGTACGAGTCGTCGCAGGACCTGCTCAAGGCCCTCAAGGCCAAGGACGCCAAGCAGGCGAAGACGGCGGCCTTCAAACTGAACAAAACCTGCACCGACTGCCACGCCGTTTTCCGATGAGAAGTGATTTCACAACGAGCCGCGACCGCTGACGAGCGCCTCACGAGCCGCGACCGCCAGGGAGCGGCGTGTTCAAACCAACCCACCCATGCGGGCGCGGCGCGCCAGCAGTTGGCCCGGCGCGACGAGACC
>JBBRIK010000421.1:0-5636 GCA_038221045.1 Gemmatales bacterium | reverse complement strand
ACGGCGATCTACTATCTGCTGACGCCCGATACCTGTTCCGCGCTGCATCGCTTGCCCACCGACGAAATCTACCACTTCTACCTCGGCGATCCGGTCGAGTTGCTGCTGCTCGGCAAGGGCGACGGCAAGCTCGTAACGCTCGGCTCTGGGCTGCTCGCCGGTGAGAATCCGCAGTTCGTGGTTCCTGCCGGCTGCTGGCAGGGCAGCGTCCTTGCGGAAGGTGGAGAGTTTGCGCTGCTGGGAACGACGATGGCGCCTGGCTTCGAGTTCAGCGACTACGAAGCAGGTGACCGGGAGATGTTGACGTCGTTGTATCCCTCCTTCGCGAAGAGAATTCGTCGTCTGACTCCTTGACCGGGTCAAACCGAGAGGCTCAGGAGTGGCTCATTATTCACTACCCTCAGCCTTGAGTTCGGCCTCGATGGTCTTGAGGGGAAGGAAGAGATGAAGTTCGCTGTCAAGGAGTGAGACGAAGCCGTATTTCAGGTAAAAGTCCCTGGCGTCGTGATCGAGGGCAAGAACCTCGACCGCAAAGATGCCCAGGTTCTCCGAGAGGGTTAGGCTTCGGTGAAGGGCGTCCATCAGCAGTTCTTCGCCGAGTCCCTTCCCTTGGTGCGTCCGATCAACAGCCAACCGCCCGAGGAGGACAACGGGGACTGGATGTTTTGGGAGCTTGCGCGAGATCCTCGCAGGTACGGACGCGAAGGTTATGCTGCTCGCCGCCAGAGTGTAGCAGCCGCGCACGGTTTTTTCACCCACAACGACGGCGACAAAGGTTCGCCCCAGCTTCCGCTTTTCGTACTGATTGACGAGCGAGTGCATGAAATCATCGAGGGGAGCTTTGCCGCAACAAAACTCTCCGCGCTCATGGATCGCATCGAGGCGTTCGATCTGCCATTCAGCCATGACGTTTCTTGTACGTCGCCGCCGCCCGTTTCAGGGCGTCGTTCGCCGGAGGCGGATTGTCCAGCAGCGACAGGAACAGATCGCGGTCACGATCCGAGAGGGGAGAGACCGTTTCCTCGTAGAACCGCAGTTCATCCTCGGGGATGACCTTGGCCTTGCGAATGCGAACTTCCGTTTCACTAACCTGTTCGATGATGACGGTGGTGTTGGCGAAGGAGCGGGGCAGGCTGATGCGAGCCTTCTTATCCGTTGTACGAGTTTCGGTCGGCATGGATTTTCCCCTGTCGAGAGAGATAGTGAATCTTAGCCCAGAGCGGGAAAGTGGTCAAGGGGTACTGTCCCACTTTCCATTCGGTCCTATTAGGGTTTGTCATCCGCTCGTTTCGTTTGCAGGACAGGAACCCACGTCCAGGTGGAATGAGCGCGGAGGCACACCACAGAAATTCGGAGCAGACCCATGCCGAGCATGACCATCGAAGAGGCCCAGGCCAGGCTCCCCGACTTGCTTGGGCGTCGAGCTCCTGGCGAAGAGGTCATCCTGACCCACAACGCCCGGCGCGTTGCCAAGTCACCCGTTCGACCGGCTGCTGGCGGCTCAGACGAAGGTCGATGGGATTCTCACCGCGATCGGGCATGAGTCATCATAATTTGCGAGAATCGCCTTTGAGATAGGCAATGACCTTCTCCAGGTGGGCGAAGGCACGCTCGCGGTCTGGATCGCCGCTTTCCTCCGTCACCCAGATGAATGCACCCTCGAGCGACTCCCTCAGTTTCTCCGCCTGAAGTAACCCTTTGTCGCACAGGTGTCGCAAATCGTCCCTGTCCTTGGCTGCGTACCGCTTGAGTTTCGAGGCCGCGAGATCATTCGCCTCTGGCTGCCATACGGTGAGTACCTTCCAATCCCCAGCCATCTGTGTGCATCGGTTCTTAAAACTGCCTGCAAGGGGTGGGATGCCGTTTAGCACACTCTCCAGGTAGAGGGCATGCTCCTTCGCGCCAGAAGTCCCTTTACCGAATCGCTCAAGTGCGGCCGACAGCAGTGGTGCGGGAGGATGGCCGATCTGTACCACGTCCACGTCCGAGGTCATCGCACCAGCCTGCTCACCGTCGTAGAACAGTATCACGGCCGCCTTTCCGATCACATACAGATCGAGGTGCTGCCCGTCCGTGGCTTGGGAAACCAGCCCCGCATCGATGGCGTCCAGGAATTTCAGGATTCGCTCACGCATCTCCTCTGCCCTCCCGCAGTGACCACAGGCGTTCCGCCCTCTCCCTGAAGGCGGACAGTTCCACCGCGTAAGTGATTCGCCAGTATTTCCAGGCGCGGTGGTCCGGGGCTGGCCCACCCGGCTGGCCGAGGTCGTCCGGCTCGTGGGGCCGGTCCACTTTCGTCAGGAACTCCGCCAACCCGTCAGCCCATACCAGCCCGCCCGGAAAGCCGCCCGTCCGCTCCAGTAAGAAAGTGATCTCGGTGAGCCAGCCCAGGCGAGTCAGCGCCTTCGGGTGTGTCACCCGCGCGAACGCCTCCAGTACGGCCGGCCTCCAGCGGTTCCAGGCCAGCACCGCCGGCAGCGCTTCGATCACCCGCGGCTCGGGCCGCTCCGTCCCGATGGCGAGGGCCAGCACCTCCTCCCCCGGCCGATACGTCCCCGGCACTCGCGCTTGCGGGACGATCAGATCCACGATCCCCAGCTGCCACAGTTCCGCCGCGATGTCGGGGAGCGTGATTCCCGGCCGGTCCTTCCCCGTCACGAACCACTCAAGAGGGACGTGAAGCGCCTCGGCCAACTGGACCGTCTCGCGGAGCGAGGCTTCGCGCTTGCCGCTCTCGATGCGTGAGAGGACCGACGGGTGCAGTCCACAACGCTCCGCGAGTTGCTTTTGGGTCAACTCCCGCCAGTTCCGCGCCTGTAGGAGGTGTTCCATGTCCCTCATTCACTCCCTGCGTTGATGCCATTTTGGCACCTAGATTGCTATTTTAGCATTAATACAATGGAAAATACTATGAATATGAGATGTTGAGATGCTATTTTAGCAGTCAGCATGCAAAAATGGCAACGCCGGCCTGCTGGCGTCGCTTTCTTTGAGTTCCGGTCTATCACAGCCGAAGAAGTCGCCGCCTACAACCATCTGAACTGGGAGAACTGCTACGAACGGGCCATCGCCAGCCGCCGCAGTGACCTTGAGCAACTCTGACGCTCGGAGACAGAAACAAAGTCGATACGATAGGGGGGTTAATCGTCTCTGTCCCTGTTTCTGCTTCCTTGTTCTGCCTCAGTCGATCCGTGTCGGGGGCGAGCGCCACTTTGATTTTCTCCGATCTTTCCTGCGGCACCAAGGACCGGCTAGAATGTATGTGGGAGCACACCCACCTAAAAACCGGAGCGAACCCATGCCGACCATGACCATCGAAGAGGCCCAGGCCAAGCTTCCCGAACTCATCGAGCGGTTGGCACCTGGAGAAGAGATCGTCCTGACCCGCAACGCCCGGCCCGTCGCCAAGTTGGTCGGCCAGTCCGCTGACCAGCCGCGGCCCGTCTTCGGTCGAGGTCGGGGTAAGGTCGTTGTGGTGTCTGAGGACGACGACCACCTTCAGGGGTTCGAGGAGTACATGCCTTGAGGCTGCTGCTCGATACGCACACCTTGCTCTGGTATTACCTTGGCGACCCGCAGTTGAGCGCTATCGCGCGGCTCCTCATCGAAGACGCGACCAACACCAAGTTTGTCAGCCCGGCAACCTACTGGGAACTCGCTATCAAGGTGGGACTCGGCAGGTATACACTCACCGAGAGCTACGACGACTTCATCCAGCACGCGATCTTCGACAACGGCTTCATCATCCTTCCGGTCGAACCCAGGCACACGGCGGTTCTGGTTTCGTTGCCTCTGCACCACAAAGACCCGTTCGACCGGCTTATGGTGACCCAAGCGCTGGTCGAAGGAATTCCGCTGGTCAGCGCCGACTCTGCCCTCGACCCGTATCCGATCACCCGGCTCTGGTGATTCCGTCGGGTTATCGCGGAGAGGCGTAAGCGCAAGCAAAGAGGGGCGTTGCGACAATTCGCAACGCCCCTCTTTATGGAGGCGCGGGGAATCGAACCCCGGTCCCATGGCACTGCAGTGCAAGTTTCTACGTGTGTAGCCTCTCTTTTTTCGAGAGACCGGACCTTGCGGCCCTTCTCTCACGTTCATCCTGCTGCCCCCTGAAAGGCGGGGTGGCCGCGGGACTATCCGGTTGTGTGTTTAGCAGTCGCCTCCCCCGGTATAGCTTGCGCTTCCGGCGACCGCGATCCTGACTTAGCGTCCGAGACGAAACCTCTCAGGCGAAGGTTCCGGCTTCGGGGCTGCGTTTATTACGCAGCCATGGAAAACTGCGGTTCAGCAGTTAAAGTTTGATCAGTTTTTTACGTGGCCAACTGATCAACCACGACACGCCGCCTGCACCTCAGACTCCACGGTCGAAACCAATTCGCCCCCTTTCGACGAAACACGTTCAAGGCTCCAGCCTCTTCCACTTTCCAATTATAGCGGTTTTTCCCTCGCGCGGACAACCGCAGTCGCGGAAACGTCGCTATTTACCCGCCCGCTGGATAAATTGGGAAGGTCGCTCTCGCTCCGTACCGTGACCCTCCGCCATGAACACCACACCCTCCGAGCGCGTCCTCTTCAAGGACCATACCTCCGCCGAACTCGCCCAGCGCTTGCAGCACCTCGGCGTCAGCGAACGGCTCGCGCGCCGGCTCCAGGCGGCCATCGTTCGCGAAGACGCCGCGACGGTCCCCACTTCCATGAACGAGGTGCCGCGCCGGCTGCTCGAACGCATTGCCGAAGCGACGGCCATTCCCAGGCTCACGCTTCTCGACCGCGTCACCTCGCCGCGCGACGGGTTCACGAAATATCTCTTCAAGGGCGATGGCGAGCAACCCTTCGAGACCGTCCGCATTCCGCTGCTGCATCGGCCGGAGGATCGCAAGTACGTCGTCTGCGTCTCGTCACAGGTCGGCTGCGCTCTCGCCTGCGCCTTCTGCGCCACCGGCCGCATGGGCTTTCAGCGCAACCTCGCCGCCTGGGAGATCGTCGATCAGGTGATGCGCGTCAAGGCGGATTCGGAGTACCCGGTTCGCGGCGTTGTTTTCATGGGCATGGGCGAGCCATTCCTCAACTACGAGCGCGTCATTCAGGCCGCGTCCGTCCTGAGCGAGCCGTGCGGGCCGGCCATTGACGCCAAGGCGATTACCATCTCGACCGCCGGCGTCGCGCCGATGATTCGCCGCTTCACCGCCGAGCGACAGCCCTATCGGCTGATCGTGTCGCTGACCTCGGCCGATCCCGAGAAACGCCGCCGGCTGATGCCCATCGAACAGACGCATCCCCTGCCGGAATTGATGGCCGCCATCCGCGAGTATCACGAGATCACCGGCAAGCGCGTCACCCTGGCCTGGACGACCATGGCCGGGGTCAACACGTCGTCGGCGGACGCTCGACAGCTCGCCGCCCTGACGGCGGGCCTGTCGGTGCGGCTCGATCTGATCGATGTGAACGATCCCTCGGGAGAGTTTCTGCCGCCGTCGGACGAGGAGATGAACACTTTCCGCGATGCGCTGACGGTGGAACTGGGGATGCCGGTGGCACGGCGCTACAGCGGCGGCGGCGACATTCAGGGCGGTTGCGGCATGCTCGCGGGCCGGCCTCACTCGTAGGCGATGGCGTCGGCGATGCCGAGACGGACG
>JBBRIK010000420.1:0-5642 GCA_038221045.1 Gemmatales bacterium | reverse complement strand
AAGGCGTCCTCGACGGGCTGGGTCGTATTCCTGAACAGGCCAATTCCGCCCAGGCCCTTTCACCCGCTGCCACCCCGCAACAATTCCTCCGCATCCGTGATGTCGCCGCCCTCCTGGGTTGCTCGTACTCCGAAGCCAGGGATCGGATGCTGGACGGCAGGATTCAGGCTATCCGGGACGGACGCTGGCTGCGCACCCGCCGAGAATGGGTTGAGCAGTACGTCACGAAGAAACTCATTCAGGCCCCGTCCACCACGCCAGAGGTACACGTCATAAATGCCCGAAAACCACGGAAGGGGCAGGTGGCTTTCAGGAAGGGCGGGATGGGCTATCAGTTTCTAAAGGAGCGTCAGCAGAACCAGAAGTAGCCGTTCCCCTCGCCCGCTTGAAAATGTCCCGCAGGTGGTCGGTGTTCTTCCGAGAGTGGTCGTAGTGCAGCATCACCATCTGTGTCGTCTGGTGGCCGAGGGCCTTCGCTACCTCGTACACGTCCAACTTGCCGTCCTCCAAGGCGTGCGTGGCCCAGGCGTGTCGGTAGGCATACGGAGAGACTTCATCCCGGATGATCTGGTGAAGCCGGGCCGACTCGAACCGGACGAACGACGCCGAAGTTGTCCAAGGACGGCCATAGGTGTTGCGAAAGATGGGGCCGGTCGGGTGCTTCTTCGTCAGGCGGTCCACGACCTCGTATAGCTCGTCGCACACCCCGATCACCCGGTCCTTGCCCGTCACCCGTCCCGTCTTGTGTTCGTTCGGCTCCAGCAGCCACAAGCCATCCTTGAAGTGCCTCGCCTCGATCTTGGCGATCTCCCCCGGTCGAGCGCCGGTGAACCACATGGCCTGGAGGAAGTCGCAGTAGCAGTCGTTGTTCCAGAATTTCAGCAGGGCCTCGTGTTCCGTTCGGGTGATGACGACTGCCCGACTTTCGATCTTGGGCGCTTTCAGGGCGAGGAACGGGTTGTGCGTGATGTTGACGCCTTTCTTTTTCACCGCCCAATTAAATGCGGTCTTCACGTCGTTGATGTAGGAGCGCCGAGTCTGATCCGAAGGAAACTGCTCGACCCATGCCCCCAGGTGCTTGCCTTCGGCTTCGGCGTTGACGAACAGGGAACCCACCCGCTTCCCCTTGTCCACCCCCTTGGTCAGAACGAAGTCGCAGAACCGACCTAGAATCTGCTTGTACCGCTTCGCCAGTTTCGGGTTCGTCTCTTCCAACTCGTCCACATACAGGGCGCAAACCGTGTCGAGCGGGTAGTCGTCCTTCGAGGCCGTGTCCCGAACGGCCATGAGCGTGTGAAATTCTGCTAGAATCTCGCTGGGCGGGTTCCAACGTCCGTTGCGTTTCAGCGGCTTCGCCGCACCATCAGGGTGCTTGCCAAGAAAGGCTTGATCGCCACGAATCTTGACGAACCAGCCGCCGCCAGAGCGAGTTTCCGAAAACCACGGGTACGGTTGCTTCATCGGAGTCTCGGCAGAGGTTAAGGTGCAGCAAAGGTGCATCAACTGCCAAATATCTTAAAAAACACGGCAAAAAGCGTCAAGTCGATATCGTCATGGGTGAGATTGACAGGTGAGCTGGTTCTCGCGCGACATGAGGCATCCCCGCCGCTCGTCTCTACCGGCGCTGGATGTCGGGAGGTGGCAGGCCAGGTCCACTTTTTCGGGCGATTTTCTCTGCGACTGCCTCCAGCAGTTCCCTGGCCCTGGCGTGCTTCGGCGCCTGGCCAAGAATGGTGATCAACTCGCGCCGTGATTCGTGTAGTTGCCCCCGCTCTAACAACAACTGAGCAAACTGCAAACGCCAGTCCGCCTGTTGCGGGTCCCGCGCCAGGGCCTTCTGGTATGCCGCCAGCGTCTCGGCTGGTTTCCCAAGGGATGACTGGATCAGCGCCTGAGCGTGGAAGTCCGTGGCCGTCAGAGGCTCCCCCTGCTTCGCGAAAGAAGTGAGGGCCTTCTCCAGGAATGGCTTCTGTCCCTCCGGCGCTTCCGGCGGGAAGAGGTGAGACGATGCCTTGAGCAGCAGATGAGGATCGTCCGGAAGGACTTTTTCCAGGATCTCGGACGAGGAGAGGTCCTGCCGGCTTCGGTCCAGAATCGGAAGCAAGTAGCGGTCCGACAGCACCAGGGAATGACGCCAGTTCTGCCAGGCCCGATCGGGCTTTCCCGAGACCTCCTGGAGTCCGCACAGGAACCAGATTTCTGGGTCCGAGGGGAGCAGCCGTTTGGCTCGCTCCAGATACGCCGTGCGTGAGTCCGCGCTCTTCAACTGCTCCGTGTAGGCGGCGATCCTCACATGCGCTTCGGGCATCAGCGGACAGAGGTCGCGAGCCTGGCAATAGTGCCGGAGCGCCGACGCCAGATGCTTGCTCGCGGGCGGCGCTGCCTTCGTCCAGTCCGGTTCGTCGATGAGAAGCTTGCCCAGTTGGAGATGGAGATAGGCGTCGTCCGGCCTCAGACGGAGCGCCTCGGCAAGAGGGAGAATCTTCTCGGTCCTGCTCGCGGAACGTCCAGCACTCTCTAGGGCGAAACCCTGCATCCGTAGCGTATCCACGCGATAGGCCTTCCATCCCTCGGCACACAGCACCATGCTCAGGCAACCCGCGGCCAAGGCCCCCGCCAGAGGAGCCACGCCGCGAAAGCGAGGGCGATCCCGTGAGGCGGATGCAGTCGGGAGAATCCGCTCCGTCACCGGATCGGCTGCTCCAAGGGACGCCAGATGGCCGGCCAGCACGACCGCCAGCACGCTGATGGCCGGGACATGGAGACCGAAATCGACGAAACTGTGGACGGCGAGAGTGGTGAAGGCGAACAACAGGCCAAGGACGAGGGGGCCCTCCGGGGTATTCCTGTGCCGCTTCAGGGCGCGGTAACCGAGCCGGGCGACCAGCACGACGGCCGCAAGGCTCAGCAACAGTCTCGCCAGGCCGCCCTCCACCAGCGCCTCGAGATAATCGTTCTCCGCATGTTCGGAAATCAGGTCCGCGGCGGTGGAACGTCTCATGGGTTCGACGTATCGGAACGTGCCGTAGCCGGTCCCCCAAAGAGGGAATTCCCCCGACAGGGGAAGGACGTCTTGCCACAGGGAAAGGCGGGTCTGGGCGGCCTCTCCCTCCCAGAGTGTCGCCAGACGATCCTGGACTCGTCCGAAGCCGAACCAGGCGAGCAGCCCCAGCGCCAGGATGACCGCAAGAGCAGCAGCGGGCAAGCGGACGGCGTTGAAGGACTGCGGTGGTCTCAGAAACAGGCACAGGATACCTCCACAGGCCAGGGCCACGAAGCCTCCCCGCGAGAGACAGAAGAGGACGCTGCCCACCATGACCGCCAGGGCAATGCTCAACCACAGCGCCGGAGGATCGTGGAGCAGGCCCGAGGGGGGCGCAAAGTTAGTCCTGCCGCCACGGGAGGGGCGCTGGCTGGATGCACCGAGATGCGAGTGTCTCCCCAGCAACAGGCCCACTCCCAGGCCAATGCACAGGTTAAGGTAGAACGCGAAATGGTTCCGGTTGATAAAGGGACCGAAAGCGTCCCCGCGAGTGGGAAAGCTCCAGTACAGCGTGCCACGCGCGGACGAGAAAAACTGAATGAATCCGAACAGAGCGAGCAAGGCCCCATTGGCCAGGGCGACGACAGCCAGGCGCTTCAGGGCAGCCGGGGAAGTTACGTTGTTCCGCACGACGACGAAGAGCAGGAAGACCGCCAGCAGCCGGACCGTCTCCGTTCGGGTGGCGGCAGGATAGAGACTGAGCGTCGAACCCGCGCGGCCGGCAGTGGAGTCCCGTGTCTCGCTGGCGTCCATCCTCTCCGGCTGCGAGGGAAGCAACTCGCCATAGAGACGGGCGGTCGCCGGTGACAGCGTCTCCAGGAGCGAGCGGGGCAGAGGCGTCATCTGCCAGACGCCCAGGAGAAAGAGGCCGGCCAGGCAAACCGCCAGCGGACACTTCCGCCAGCTCAACTGTCTCTCCAGGAGCATCCGCGCCCCCCAGGCTGCCAGCAGGACGGCCAGACCGGTATAGAGGAGGAACTCGAAGAGTGGGTTGGCTCCTCCGAAGGCCCAGGGCGACAGGCTCACCATGACAAGGACGACGATTTCCATGCCGCCGCGCAGCAGCAGCACGGCCTGTTCGCCGCGACTCGGGACCGGGATGGATTCACCGGACGAGGGAGGGGAGATTGCACTTGGCATGTCTTGGTAGTCCGTTACTCGGTCAATTGTGGTGTTCGGAGGGAGAACGCGAAGCCGCGGCAGGCGGAGGAGAGAAGCCCGGCAGGCAAGACGGAGTACATTCCGGCGAGGGGAACCCTTGTCCCCGCTCGCCGGGATTCAGCCGGAGCAGGAATCAGCTCGGCAGAGGGAACTGCGGGATGACAAGTTCATACGTGGAACGGGCCAGTTTCTCCAGCTTGAAGTGGGCCTGGAGAAGGTTCCGTTCCAGCACTTGACGTGTGGCAAGCGCCTTGCGCTGCTTGTCCTTCCCTTGCAGATCGCGAAGGGCGTCCCGCTCGGCCTTCTGGCGGGCCAGCAGCGCGGCATTCTCGGCCCGCTGATGCTGGTCGAGGAGCTGCGCCGGCGTCAGGGCCTTCGTGGCCGTGTAGTCCCAGTTGCGAAGGAAGGTGACCGCCTCGTCGTCGCTCGCATTGGAGTTGGCGACGATCGCCTCGGGCGCGGTCTGGTTCAGTTCCGCCAGAGTCCCGAAATCCTCCACCTGGCTGGCGTTGCCGAACGCCCCAGGGGTGAAAGTCAGGATGGCGAGGGCCGGCACCGCCAGCACCACCGCGGCGGCCAGCAGACCTCGGACCCTGCGTCCCAAACATCTCTCGTGCATGAATTGATCCTCAAGAGTACAACGGTCTAGTTACTCGCCTGGACGATAGCCTGTTGCACTTTCCTGGCTTCGCTCCACCCCCCACCTTACCCCGTCTTCAATCGAAGGCGTATTCCTGGCGAGACCGAAGCCAGATAATGGCGTTCCTGCTACACCCTGTCAACATGAGCTAACCCCATCCTGTCTGGGGCGACAACCCTTCTTGCCGCTTGCGGCTTAGCAAGGTGCCGCCCCAAAAGTTACCGCTGCTCGTCATCACCTCCCAGCCACTTGAGGCCGTTCTTCCGCAGGAAAGCGTGAATCTCGACGGCGTGAGTGTAGTAACCCTTTCCCTCGTTCGCCCCACTGCACACGCCGATGAGGTAGCCGCGCCGGTCGATGAGGGGTCCGCCAGACCTCCCTGGCACCGGCGCTGGCTGCATTTCCCAGCAAACAGTGGAGGTATCCTGGCCCGGTTTTTGGATTCGCTTCTTCGCGATAACGTCAGCCATCACGGAAGTTGGAACGCCGGCGGTGCAGCCGAGAGCCAGGGCGGGGAACTTCGTTTCCTTCCCCACCAGACGGGCGGGACAGAGCGGCAGCGTCCCAGGGATCGCGTCGCGAGTGGCCAGCCGCACCAGGGCAAGGTCCTCGCTTGCCGCGCGAGCAATTACCTTTGCCCGATGGACTCTCTCCGATTTGGGATAGGAGACAGCCGAGAATGTGTGGACGTCTACTTCCTCCACTCCCTCGACAATGTGGGCTGCCGTCAGGATGTAGACGAACGTGGCGTCCTTGCCCAGGATAGCGCCGCTCCCGCTCGCTTCTTTCGCGCCTTTG
>JBBRIK010000419.1:0-5643 GCA_038221045.1 Gemmatales bacterium | reverse complement strand
TTCAGGGCTGGGAGCAGGCGGGGGACGATCACTACCTGGTGCTGTAGTACGTGTCCGGCGGCTCGCTGGAGGATCGCGTGCGGAAGGACGGGCCGTTGTCCTGGGAGGACGCGGCCCGCTATGTCGCCGACGTGGGCGAGGGGCTGGTAGCCGTCCACGCCGCCGGCCTGGTTCACCGTGACATCAAGCCGGCGAACATCCTCTGGCAGCCCGACGGCGACGAAGCCCTGCTGACCGACTTCGGCATCGCGGCGCAACTGACCGACCCTGGCCAGGTGGCGGGTACGCCGCTGTTCATGTCGCCCGAGGCGATCCGCGGCCAGGTCGCGCCGGCGATGGACGTCTACAGTCTGTCGGCAACGCTGTTCTGGCTGGTCGCCGGCGTCATGCCGTTCGCGCCTGCGTTGTCCAACGACCTGTCGGCGTTCCTGGACGAACTGCTTCAGCACATCGAGCGTGGCATGCCCGACCCCGACCTGCGCTGTGCGGACCTGCCGCGGCCGCTGGAGCGCCTGTTGCGGAAGGGACTGGCACCTGACCCACGCCAGCGCCCTGCATTGGGTGAGTTCGTCGCCGCCCTGCGCGGCTTACTCAACCAGTTGCTCGCCGACTCGTTGGCGCTGCCGGCCGCGGCAGGAACTGGACCGGCCGCCGAACTGCGTCTGGTCGTCAGCCGCCGGGAGGGTCCGAACGCCTACCAGCCCGTGGCGACGACGCACCCGCAGCCCGACCGCGTCCAACGCAACATGAAGAAGGTGCCGCGACCGCCGGAGCGGGTTCGCTTGCGCACCGGCGACGCGGTGAGAGTAGAGGTAACAGCGAGCCGGGCGGGCTACGTGACGGTGTTCAACGTCGGGCCGACAGGCGACCTCAACCTGCTGTTCCCCGACGAGCCACTGGCCGTCACGGCGGCACCGACGATACAGGCCAACCGACCGCTGCACGTCCTCGACGTGGTGATGGAGCCTCCGGTCGGCCGCGAACGCCTGTTCGCTGTGTGGACGAGCCGACCGCTGTCCCTGGCCCTGGAGCAGCTCCAGGCCGTCGCGGCGAAGGGGGCAATCCCGGCATCGGGGCAGTATCGGGCGACGCGCAACATGGTGCGCGTCAAGCAGGCGGTGGAAGGACTGCTTCCAGAAGGGCGGCAGGTGGCGGTACTGGTAGTGGACCACGCCTCTTGAGATCAATTGGGTTTCCAGGCTCAACCAACCCGCGACACAACCACCAGGAGTATCCTCATGGCCAGCGATGAAACGCTCGAGCATTGCGTCCAGGCCTTCGTGAACCGCGATTACGGTTCTTGCGCCCAGCAGGCCCTGAACACGCTTTCGACCGGAGCGAGTCACGAACTGCTCCAGTTGCTGCTCATCAGCCTCCAGCGATTGGATCAGAAGGAATTGCTGGCTCAACTGGAACCGAAGGTGCTGGCGGCCACGGCGGATGATCCCTGGCGCCATGCCCTCCTGTCGCTGACGCTGGGACAGGCCGACCCCGCCCAGCTTTTCGGTCAGGCGAACGACGATTTACAGCGCTGCCAGGTCTTTTTCTATTCGGGCGCACGGCTTCTCACGCTGGGGCAGACTGACGGTGCGCAGAAAATGTTCGACGCCTGCATCGCTGTGGAAAGCGACTGCCTGGAGCACCGGCTGGCTTGTGCCGAACAGGTCTCCTTGACCCCTGCACATCCCCGGCCTCCTGTGTCTCGCTCCGCTGACCCAGGCCGAGAGGCTGCCGAGGCGATTCGTGAGGCGCTCGACCGCTGGCTCGTGGGGAAGCCCGCGGAAGCCTGCATCCGGGCCTTTGCCGCCGGCGACTACACGGCGTGCGCGGAGGGATACTTGGCGCTGCTCTCCACCGGTCTGAACTATCAGGACGCGCAGCTTTTGCTCATCAGTCTCCAGCGGCGGGGGCGAACCGAGCTGGTCGATCGCCTCGGCAGCGACATCCTCGCCAACTGCCCCCCGGAGCCCTGGGCTTGTCCGCTGCTGCAACTGACACTGGGTCGGGCCGATCCGGCTGCTCTGCTCGAGCAAGCGGAGTCGGACCTGGAACGCTGCAAGGTGCTCTTCTACTGGGGGGCGCAATTGCTCACGAACGGACGCGCGGACGAAGCCAAGGACCCCCTTCGCGCCTGCGTCTCGCTGGACGTCCTGTGCCTGGAGCGTTTGCTTGCCCAACTCGAGTTGCTGATGGCGTCTCCTAACGACTGGCGCCCGGCCAGGCCAGGCAACGACCCCGTCTCGCGCAGCTCGGAAGAACCCCCGCCCGCGCAACCAGAAACTCCCCCTTCCCGGGAACAGGCCTGCCGGGACTGCTTCGAGGCTTTCCTGGACCGTAATTATCGCCGCTGTGCCGAGCAAGCCCTGGGCTTGGGGTCATCAGCAGTGCCAACGGTGATCGCGCACTGCCTCCTGATCAGTTTGCAGCATCTGGGGGAAACGGCGGCGCTGGCGAAGCTGGGGCCCCGCTTCGTGGCGGCGACCGAGCAGGCCTGGGACCGGCTGCTGCTGCAGGTGATCCTCGGGCAGGCCGATGCCGCAGAGGTCTGGAGTGCCGCCGCGAATGAAGTCCAGCGCTGCCAGGCCCTGTACTGGGAAGGGGTCCGGCTGCTGGCGGTGGGACAGCCCGAAGCAGCCCGAAGCGCTTTGACCGCTTGCCTGGAAACGCAGGCCGATTGTCCAGAGCACTCCCTGGCACAGCGCGAGCTTGACAAAGGGCTTCCCGCTCCTCCTCCGCCAAGTGCCTCCTCCACTGCCGGGCCCATCACCCACCTGCTCGACCGGGCCCGGGAGTCCTACGAGGAAGGTCGCTACCCCGAGGCGCTGGAACTGGCCGGCCAGGCCCGGGACCTTGCTCGACAGCAGCACGGCGAGGACCATCCCGATTATGGCGCTAGCCTTATGTCGCTGGCCATGGCTCACTCGGCCCTCGGTCACCTGGAGGCTGCGGAACTGCTCTATCGCCAACTCTTGGATTTCACCCGCCGGGCATTCGGGTCGGGCCATCCCGGCACGGTCATGGTCCTGCAGGTGCTGGCAGACGTGTACCGCCGCCGGGATAACCTTGCCGCGGTCGAGCCGCTCTGCGAGGAGATCCTGGCAATCGTGCGCGGCATGCACGAGGAATGCCATCCGGACGTTACCAACGCCCGTGACGACCTGGCGAGCGTCTGTTTGGGCACGGGCAACTATGCCAGGGCCGAGCACCTGCTCCTCCAGACATTGGAGATTCTGCGTGCCTCGCTTGGCGAAGAGCATCCGGACGTGGGTACCGGCCTGTCCAACCTGGGGCTCGCACACCTCAAGGCAGGCAATCCCGCAGCGGCAGAGCCTCTCCTGCGGCGTGCCCTGCAGGTTCTCGACCGGCCGGGCGCCAGTAAGGAGCAGGATCGCGTCAACGCCCTGCACGGCCTCTCGGAATTGCTTCGCCTCCGGGGCGAGTACGCGGCCACCGAGGCACTGCTGCGGGAAGCTCTCCACACGATGCGTGCGGTCCAAGCCGAGAACCCCAGAGGCGTGGCCGGGTGCTTGAACAACCTGGCGGACTTCTATCGCAGCAACTTGAGGACTCCGGCACAGGCATTCCCCTTGTACGAGGAGGCCATGAAGATCATGCGTGCCTCGGGTCTGGAGCGTGATCCGATTCATGCAACCGTTCTCAGCAACATGACGTTGGTGTTGGCCGATCTGGGGGCTTACTCCGAAGCGGAGTCCTGGGGTGGACAGGTGGTGGATCTGCGCCGCCGAATCCTGGGAGACGAGCATCCGGATTATGCCAAGAGCCTGAACATCCTCGGTGTGGTGTGCCGCAAAATGGGCGATCTCGCACGAGCTGAATCCCTCCTAGCCCAGGCGCTCGAGATCCGCCGCCGGATCCTGGGGGCAACCCACCTGGACTGTGCTACCAGCTTGAACAACCTGGCCTGCCTGTACGAGGCTCGGGGGGAATACAGCCGGGCCGAGGCCCACTACCGGGAGGCCCTGCAAGTCAGGCAGACGATTGTGGGTGAAATTGACCCGGATAGCGCCGTCATCGTGCATAACCTGGCACAGGTGTGCGCCGCA
Organism: Gemmatales bacterium; assembly: GCA_038221045.1. GTDB lineage: Bacteria > Planctomycetota > Planctomycetia > Gemmatales > Gemmataceae > JBBRIK01. Next base: position 1,579 of record JBBRIK010000419.1, on the reverse strand, counting down.
ACCGACCGATTCGAGGAAGCGCTCGATCGAATGCAGCAGGCGGCGGCGCTCGAAGACCACCTGATCGGTCAGGTCTTCTCCATCGGCTCCGAGAGCCAGCGCACCGCCTTCCTCGAAGAAACCCAGTGGAAGCTGGCAAGCTTTCTCTCCCTGGTCTGGGCCCATCTTGCACACTCGCCCGAAGCGGTCCGGGTAGCCCTGGAACTGGTGTTGCGCCGCAAAGCCATCGCCGCCGAGGTACAGGCCGCCCAGCGCGATGCTGTCCTGGGGGGCAAGTATCCTCATTTGCAACCGCAACTCCAACAGTGGTCCGCCTTGCGTCTGCAGATCGCGAGGAAGACCCTGGATGGCCCCGGCCCAGAAGGCCCACAGCCTCACCAACGCCAACTTGCTGGTTGGCACACCCAGCGCGAGCGCCTCGAAGCGGAATTGGCGCGCCAGATCCCCGAGATGAACCTGGAAAAGACGCTCCGGGCCGCCGGGTGCCGCGCCGTGGCTCTGACCCTCCCTGCGAACGTTACCCTGGTCGAGTTCGTCCGTTTCGACATCTACAACTTCAAGGCCGTACCCACCCTGGGGGAGCGCCACTGGCAACCGGCTCGCTACCTGGCTTTTCTCCTGCCCGCCCGCGATCCCGATGGCTTGCGCATGATCGACCTGGGCGAGGCCGAACCCATCGACCGGATGATCGAACTGTTCCGGGCTGGCGTCACCGAGGCGCCCCAGGCACGGAACATGGTTCGCCGTCCCGCGACCGCCTCTCCCCTCTCCCAGGAACAGGCGGGGCAGCAACTGCGGGCCGCCGTGTTCGACCCGCTGACTGCTGCTTTGGGAGAGTGTCGCCAGCTGCTGCTGTCGCCCGATGGCGCCCTGACGCGGCTGCCCTTTGCGGTTCTGCCCGACGCGGAGGGCCGACTGCTGATGCACAGCTACCAGGTCAGCTACGTCAACGCCGGTCGCGACGTCCTCCGCTTCGGCGCCGCCTCCTCCGGCGTCCCCGCCGCCGCGCTGGTGGTCACCGACCCCGACTTCGACCTCGCCCCGACTGGCGCGGCGGAACCGCTGGCAACGGGGAGAGGGAGCAAACTCTCCCGCGACCTGCCGCGCGACCGCTATCACTTCGATCGGCTGCCCGGCACACGCAGCGAAGGGGAGCGAATCGCCGCACTGCTGGGGGTCCAGCCCTGGCAGGACGGCAGCGCCCTGGAGGGCCGCCTGAAGCGCGAGTGCCGCTCGCCGCGCATCCTGCACCTGGCAACGCACGGCTTCTTCCTCGAAGACCAGAAACACGACCCCAACCAGGAGCAGCGCGGCCTCGGCCTCGCAGGTGAAATGGGCCGTCTGTCGGGTCCGCTGCCGGAGAACCCGCTGTTGCGCTCGGGCCTGGCCCTGGCCGGCGCCAACACCTGGCTGCGCGGCGGGGCGCCGCCGGAGGAGGCGGAGGACGGCCTATTGACGGCGGAGGACGTCTCCGGCCTGGACCTGCTGGCGACGGAATTGGTGGTGCTGAGCGCCTGCGAGACGGGCCTGGGAGAAGTCCGCACCGGCGAGGGCGTCTTCGGCCTGCAGCGTGCCTTCA
>JBBRIK010000418.1:0-5653 GCA_038221045.1 Gemmatales bacterium | reverse complement strand
TACTCAAGCGCCGCTCTGTATCGCAGTCAGGGCAACGCGGCCCTGCTGGCCGGCGATCTGCCGCGCGCCGTTCTCGCTTATCGGCGTGGTCTGCGCCATGCTCCCGCCGATCGAGGGCTGCAAGAGGGACTGACCGTGGCGCGTGAAGAAGTGGCCCTGAAAACGGGAGGCGGGCTGGGTCGTCCTCCAGGCGATGATCGGCCTCCGTGGCTGCCGCGTGTCGGCTTCGCGGCGTGGTCGTTCCTGCTGTGTCTGGGGACGTATGCTCTCGGCTGGATGCTGCTGGCGCGCTGGGGCATGACGCGGCGAAGCGGGCTGCTGGCGCTCGGGCTGACCACTCTCCTCCTCGCCATTGGCATCACGGCCGTGCTGGGACTGGCAACGCTCTATGAGCAGCGGGCCAACACTGGCACTCTCGTCGTCATTGCTCGCGATGATCTGCCGTTGCGGCTGGGAAATGGCGAGGCGTATGGCTCGCGCTATCGAGAGAAACTCCCACGCGGAGCGGAGACGCGTCTGCTGTTCCGCCGCGGCGATTGGCTGCAGATTGAGGCGTCGGGAGGCGAGATCGGCTGGGTGCCGCTCGCTGCCGTCCTGATCGACTGACCCGGCGATATAACATCTCCATGCTCACCGTCGCTGCTCATCCCCTGCTCGATCTGCGAGCCTTCATCACGACGTTCCCGCGCTCGCTCGGCGAGATGGCCTCGCCGCCGGAACTGGTTGCTCTCCTGGCCGAAGGCGCTCCCGCTCCTCTATCCAGCGATGACGCCGTTCGCGAAGCGGTGCGGGCGCTGCTTCGCCACGGCGGCTTCAAGCCGACGGGGCGCAGCAAGCCCGCCTCCGAGTATCTCCTCAAGGCCGTCCGCGAGAAACACCTCGCGCCGATCAACGTCGCGGTCGATGTGTGCAATATCGTATCCTTCCATAGCGGCTTGCCGATCAGCGTCGTCGATCTCGATCGCGCCGCCGAGCCGTTCAGGGTCGAGGTCGCGCCGCCCGGATCGGAGTATGTCTTCAACGCCTCCGGCCAGAGCATCGACCTGGGCAGGCTGCTGTGTCTGTTCGACGCCGAGGGAGCATGTGCCAACGCGGTCAAGGACGCTCAGCGCACCAAGACGACTCCGGATACGCGCCGCACTCTGTCGCTGGTGTGGGGGACGAACGCGCTGCCGGATCGTGCGGCGCGGACGGACGTCTGGTATTGCGACCTGCTCCAGCAGCAGGGCGCGGTGACGGCGGTCGTCTCCTTCTGATGCCGTCACATTTCGCGCAATCGGCACAGTCGCCCTTGTCATCTCGTAGACACTGCCACTTCGCTCTCTCGATGGATGGTGTGAGCCTGTCCGCTGCTCTATAAGAGATAGGGACGCCCCCTCAGACTCCATGAGTGGGACACCATCGCGAAGGGAGAAAGAAGCATGTCCGGCTTGATCGTGCTCACCTTGCTCCAGGGTATCGGCCCCGCCCCGGCTGACCCCGTCCTCGTCTGGAACGAAGAGGCTCTACAGGCAATCCGGATCGAGAATACGCCGCCACCGCTGGCCGCGCGCAACCTGGCGATGGTCCACGCCGCCGTCTACGACGCGGTCAACGCCGTCGCCCGCACGCACACCACTTTCCTCGTCAATGTCCGTCCTCCCGCCGAGACGTCGATGGAGACGGCAGCTGCCGTCGCTGCCCATCGCGTCCTGATCGCTCTCTATCCCAATCAGGCGAAGCGCTTCAACGCCGCGCTGCGTCGCTCGCTCCTGGAAGTGCCGGATGGCCCGGCCAAGGACGAGGGCGTCGCCCTGGGTCAGTTCGTCGCCGAGCAGGTGCTGGAATGGCGCGCGAAGGACGGCAGCACGCGCAAGGTGACGCCCGAACTCATCGATGCGCCCGGTGCCTGGAAGCCGACGCTGCCGAGCTTTCAGGCCGCTCTGTTGCCGCAGTGGCCGACCGTCACTCCCTTCGCGCTGCCGGAGATGAAGCAATTTCGGCCTGCGGAGCCGCCTGCGCTGACGAGCGCCGCTTATACGGCAAGCTATCGTGAGGTGAAGTCGCTCGGCTCGATCGATAGTGCGGCGAGGACGGCCGAGCAAACGGAAATCGCTCGCTTCTGGGCGGATGGGGCAGGCACCGTGACGCCGCCCGGTCACTGGAACCGCATCGCGCAGGGAGTGGCCCGGACGCGCGGGTTGACCATGACCCAGAACGCTCGGCTGTTCGCGCTGCTCAACCTGACGATGGCCGACTGCGCCATCGCCTGCTGGGACTGCAAGTATCGCTTCAGCGTCTGGCGTCCGATTCATGGCATTCGCGAGGGCGACCGTGACGGCAATCCCGACACTGACGCGGACGTCTCATGGAAGCCGTTGCTCGATACGCCTCCGTTTCCCTCTTACACGTCAGGTCACAGCAGTTTCAGCGGAGGGGCGGCGTCGGTGCTGGAGTCGGTGATGGGCAGCGATCGCGTCCGCTTCAATTCGACCTCGGATGGCTTGCCGGACGTGACGCGGACCTACACGAGCTTTTCGAGCGCGGCAGCGGAGGCGGGCAAAAGCCGGATCTATGGCGGCATTCACTGGGAGTTCGACAACTCCGCGGGACTCGACGCGGGCCGCAAGATCGGCCAGTTCGTGAGCCAGCACTGGCTGCTCCCGCGCTGAGAGGAGTCCTTTGCTACGCCGCAAGCGGGGGAAATTGAGGGAGGCGTGTTACTGTAAGAGGAGTGGCCGAGGTGGGACTTGAACCCACACGCCCGTTGGGCACGGCATTTTGAGTGCCGCATGTCTGCCATTCCATCACTCGGCCAATAAACTGATCTTCGATTGCTTGTTTAATACTAAGGGGAGTTCCCCGGCATGGCAAGACGAAGACGGTACACAGATCAAGCGATCATCGACACTGTCCGGGTCAGCTATTCCATCGCCCAGGTGCTGAAGGCCCTCTGTCTCTCTCCGACAGGGGCGAACTATCAGGCCATGTACGCCAACTTCGGCAGGTTGAGCCTCGACACTTCGCACTTCACCGGCCAGGGACACCTCAAGGGCAAGCGGCATTCCTGGACGCCCAGCCGACCGCTCAGCGAAATTCTCGTCGAGAATTCCACATACATCGGCACATGCCATCTAAAAATCCGCCTCTTGAAAGCAGGATATCTGAGGAACCGTTGCAGCGTTTGCGGATCGGATCCCGTGTGGCAGGGAGCGCCGCTGGTCATGGTACTCGATCACATCAATGGGAATAACAGCGATCATCGGCTCGAAAACCTCCGCTTATTGTGTCCCAACTGCAACAGCCAGCAGCCGACCTTCGCGGGCAAGAATAAAGGCCGTTACCGTTCGCGCTGATTGTCCTTCCGCCCGCGACGGCCCTGAAGCAGAAAATCGACGAACGCCTTGCACTCCGGCGACAACTGCTCGCCGCGACGCAACAGGATGCCGGAGTGAATCGGCGCGATGCGGCCCTTCAGACTGCGCTGGCCCACGCGCCGTCCCTTCGTCACCGCTCCGTTCGGCATCAGAGGCACGATCGAGAGTCCCAGGCCCGCCTCGACCATGCGAACGATGATCTCCGTGTTCGTCGTCTCCATTTCCACGCGCGGCGACAATCCCTGCCCGTGAAAAGCGTCGATGACATGCGTTCGGCCGGTCGAGCCGCGCTCGAAGAGGATCAGCGGCAGGTCCATCAGATCGTTCAGGCGCAGGCGCGGCTTTCGCAACAGCGGATGACGGGGCGGAGCGATCAGGAACCATTCGAGTGAGAACAGGTGCTGATAGTCCAACCCCAGCGACGATTCATAAGGCGCGGCCACGCCGAGAGCCAACTCGGGATCAGAGAGCAACGCCTGTTCGATCTCCTGTTCCGTATGATTGCTCAGCCGGACGCGAATCTGCGGAAACGCCTTGTGAAAGCGACACACGGCATCGACGAGGACGTACAGGATCAGATACTGCGTCGCGGCGACGTGAATCTCCTGAGGTCCCGACGGCATGTTGAGGCACTCGGCCAACTCGCGGGCGCGCTCCAGGAAAGCGAGGGCGTGCGGCAAGAAGAGCCGGCCCTGCTCGGTCAACGGCTGCGTTCTCCGCACGCCCCGGCTCTTTCGATACAGTTCGGCACCGACGCGTTCCTCAAGCGCTAGCAGCCGGTTGCGTAGGCCCTGCTCGCTGATGTGAAGCATGATCGCCGCCGCGCGCAAGCTGCCCTGCCGCGAGAGTTCGACCAGGGCCTGCACTTGATCCGTCGAGAGGGACAGCATCGCGAATCCTCTGGGCCGCTTGTGGCTCTGCGTGTTCCTCTTATAACCGAAAAAAGATGATCGTCTCAATCATAAACAATTTTTCCCTGCTTCACCTGCTCGCTATGCTTCAGGACAGGTGATCGATTCCTCTTCTGTGGAGGTGGACCATGATGCGACGAATGCTGATGATCGTGGGAACGGCGCTGCTGATCGCGGTGCCTCAGGCGCGGGCAAGCGATCAAACCGGGATCTATGCCCTCATCGAAAAGGTCGAGATTGAGCCGGCGGAGGGGCAGGCGGAACGAATCCGCGTACACGGCGTCTTCGCCCTTCCCAAAAGCACGAGTACCGATGAGTATGGTCCGCCTGTTCGCGGCTTCCTCTACTTCAGCCTGCCGAAGGAGAAGCAGGATAACGCTCGCAAGGAGTGGGCGGATCTCAAGAAGCTGGCCGGCTCCGGCGACGCCATCGCCTTTGGCTCGCGCCGTAGCCTGCCAATGCTGAAGGTCCGGAGCGACAGCGACACGACCAAGGACGCCGTGGCCTATCCGCTCGACGTCGGACTGACGAAACTCAACAAGAACCATCCTCAGGCCAAGGCCCTGCACGCCGTCAAGCCCAAACCATGAGTACTGTCGCGCGTAGCGTATCCGTGGAGGGTGTTCTCCGGCATTCCGCCTGGGACGCCCTCCTTGTCGCCCTCGCCGCCGTCCACGGGGTCGTCCTTATCACCGTGCCGGCGGCCCCGACCGTCGCGCTCGGTCTGTGGTGGAATTCCAACACCATCGCCCACTACTTCCTCCATCGTCCCTTCTTTCGGCCGCGCCCGCTCAACCTGCTTTTCTCGCTCTATCTCAGCGTCCTCCTCGGAGTCCCTCAGACCCTGTGGCGCGAACGGCATCTGGCCCATCACGCCAGCGCTTCCTATCGCTGGCGCTGGAGCAAGCAACTCGCCGTCGAGTGCGCTGCCGTGCTGCTGACGTGGACCATCTTGTTCGTTGTCGTCCCCTCTTTCTTCCTCTTCGCCTATCTGCCCGGCTACCTCGCGGGATTGTGCCTCTGCACATTGCACGGCCATTACGAACACGTTCAGGGAACGACGAGCCATCATGGCCTGGTCTACAACTTGCTCTTTTTCAACGACGGCTATCACGTCGAACATCACGCCCATCCCGGCGAGCACTGGACTCGTCTGCCGCGCCACGTTCGGCCCGATAGCCACCTCAGCCGCTGGCCGGCCATCCTGCGCTGGCTCGAACTCTTCTCGCTCGATGGACTCGAACGTCTCGTCCTCCGTTCCCGAATCTTGCAGCGGTTCGTCATCGGCTGTCACGAGCGAGCTTTCCGCCGGCTGCTGGCGAATGAAGTGGGGATTCGTCGCGTGCTGATCGTCGGCGGCGGATTGTTTCCGCGCACGCTCCTTGT
>JBBRIK010000417.1:0-5662 GCA_038221045.1 Gemmatales bacterium | reverse complement strand
GGTACAGGGTCGAGAATTGGGACGCGGGGTAAGTCGGCAGGGCCGGCGGGCGCGGCAGGCCCTTCTTCTCGGCGGCGGCCTTCCGCGCCTCCTTCACCCAGGCCTCGACGTCGTCCAGCCGCGCCGCGAGCTGCTTGTCGTACGCGGCCACCTGCGCGGCCTCCTGGTCCAGCATGGGCTTCAGCGCCGGCATCCTCTCGTAGCTGCCTGGCGCCAGCCACGGCTCGATCCTCGTCGCGCCGATGGCGTTGTGGAGCAGGCCGACGGGCACGCCCGTCTCCTTGTGCACCGCCCGCGCGAAGTAGAACCCGACCGCCGTGAAGCCGCCCGCCGTCTTCGGGGTGCAAACCTGCCAGCCGCCCCCCCCGGCGCGGTGGCGGATGCCGGGCAGGTCCGCGGCGGCTATGTCGTCCGCGGCGTCGGAGCCGCTCAGGGGCCAATACATGTTCGACTGCCCGGAGCAGAGCCAGACCTCGCCGACCAGCACGTCCTTGAACGTCACGGCGGTCTTGCCGCCGGAGACGACGAGCGGCGTGCCCGCCTCCTTCGGCTCGGCCTTCATCGCCGGGAGCTTGACCAGCCACCTGCCCGAGTCGTCGGCGGTGGCGGAGGCCTCGTGGCCGCGGAACTTGACGGTGACCTTCTCGCCGGGGTCGGCCGTGCCCCAGACGGGGACGGCCATGCCCTGCTGTAGCACCATATAGTCGCCGAAGACCGGCGCGGCCCTCGCCGCCGCCCGCGCTTGCGGCCCGCAGGCCAGCATGGCTATCCCCGCCACACACCACGGCAGCCGTTGCATTCTCATGTGCGTCCCCGCCTCGTGATCCGGTGCCGGCCGCAACGCCGTGACTCTTTTCTTGTACGTGCCGCCCCGCCGCGGCCACGGCTCGGCGGATGTCGATTATAGGGCCGAGGGGGCCGTCGCCAAGTGGGGCGACTGGCACTGCCGAGCAGCAGAGCAGAAGGAAGGCCCTGGCTGCCGCGGTGTGAGCGGAGGCAGCACGCCCGGCTACACCATTTCTACGCTCGCTGCTCCAACAAGTTCCGCTCCTCCATCACCTTCTCCTCCGTGTCGATCGCCTGCCACTGGCCGCGCTTCAGCGAATTGTCGATCAGGATCGGCGTTCCGTAGACGCCGAAGGTCTGGACGCGATCCAGGTCGGATAAGGTGACGACTCTGCGCGCCCGCACCTCGTCCAGCCAGGTCCGCAGGACAAGGTAGGCCGAGGGATGGATGCGGATCTCCTTCAGGATCGGCTTCCTGTTCAGCTCGCGGACCAACTTCTCCATGTCGTCGAAGGTGCTCGTCGGCTCAGCGGTGTTGAACGCGACGGTGTGGGTGGGGTTGTGCATCAGTCGTGGAGGGACCATCCGGCCTTGAGGAGGTGGCTGTACTTCGTGGCATGGATATTCCCACTGTTGCCCCACGCAAGGGCTCTGGCGTGCCCCCACCCGACGTAGTGTGCAGAAATATCTGATACACGAGAGTCGCCGTCTACGTAACTAAATACCGCTTCGGCAGTTCCGCTCCGGCCACGAAGCTGAGCTTCGACAACTTGCACATCTGATAGACGTTGATGCGAAAGTCCGGACAGGTGCTCACCAGACAGTACGCATCCGTCGGCGTGAAGCCGTGTTCCTCGACCAGCCAGGCGATCAGGTTCACTGTCGCCGTCTCGACTGCCACCTCCAGCGGACGATTGGCGTGAACCGAGACGATCGAATCCGGCTTGTCGATCCGCATCCAGGGGACCTTCTTGCCCTTGATGAGTTCCAACGACAACCGCACGGTCGATTGCGTCTCGGCCGCAGTACCGGTGAACTCCGTGTCGCCCTGGCTGGCATGGACGTCGCCGAGGTAGAACAGCGCGCCGGGATGATGGATCGGCAGCAGGATGCGATGGCCGGGACAGACGTCGCGGACGTCGAGGTTGCCGCCCCACTCGCCCTGGCCGTCCAGCGATGTCGTCACCTCGCGATCCGGAGCGACGCCGATGGTGCCGATGAAGGGCGTGATCGGCCAACTGATCTTGTCGCTGAAGTGCAGCGTGCCGTCGCGCGTCGTGCCGCTGGGGCCGGGTGTGTGACGGAAGACCTTCGTCGTGTACTCACTCGACAACTCCGGCCAGCGCGTCGATTCGCCCAGCGGGCCGCGGCGTGGCCCAATCGCGATCCATGACGTCGGCTCGACTGTAATCGATTCGAGATTGATGACCAGCGTGTCGCCCTTCTCGGCCCCTTCGAGGAAGACGGGGCCGGCGATGGGGTTGGCCAGCGGCGGCACGCGGTCGAAGCCGGGACGCTTGCCCGGAATCGCCTTGTCGGCGGATGATTTGAAGAAGCCGGTGCTGGCGTCCCACGTCTCGATCTCGAAGGTCTCGCCGGGCCGCACTTGCATCAGAGGTTGGTCGCGCCAGTCGAAGGCATATTTACGAGCCTGTTCGCGGACGATACGCTGCATGCTGTTCTCTCCCAGGGGCCGGTTGACAATACCAATACTCGCCCCGCCCCGGAAACACAAGGAGCAACTGCATGATCCGCTCACTCTTCGTCCTCTCTGTCCTCGCTGCCATCGGTCAGGCCGCGCCGCCCCAGGTGGCCATCGAGAAAGACGTCGTTTACGGCAAGGGAGGCGACGAGGAACTGCGGCTCGGTCTAGCCCGGCTTGCCTGAGGGGACGCCCGGGTTATAATCACGACAACCCTTGTCCCGAGAACCCTTGGCCGTGATCCACTTTCGCACCTTTCGCAATACCGATTCTCCCGGTCTGGTGCGAGTCTGGAACGACGCGCTCACTGGCCGCGGCACGGTTCCCCTGCGGAATACCTCCCTGCTCGAATACTTCATTCTCGCCAAGAGCTACTTCGATCCCGCTGGCCTGAACGTCGCGCTCGAGGACGACACCCTCGTCGGCTGGGCGCTGACAGGCTTCGGTCCCGACTCAACCCATCAGGGCCTCGATCTGTCCAGCGGGGTCCTCTGCGTGATCGGCGTTGTACCTGACTATCGAGGCAAGGGCGTCGGCAAGGAGTTGCTGCGTCTCTCGGAAGAGTATCTCCGCCAGCGCGGCGCGCGCGACGTGCTGGCCGGTCCTCTGGCCCCGCAGAATCCCTTCACGTTCGGACTCTACGGCGGCAGCCAATCGCCAGGGTTCCTGGAGAGTAACGCGAGTCTCGGCCCCTTCCTCGAACGCCACAGCTACGAGGTGGCCGACACCGTCCTCGTGATGCATCGACACCTCGACCGTCCCTTCAACATCATTGATGGCCGATTCCCCGCGCTGCGCAAACGCTTTGAGGTCAAGACCCAGCCGCGCCGCGGCGTCACGCGCTGGTATGACGAGTGCGTCCGTGGGCCGCTCGATTTTCTCGGCTTTCAGGTCGAGGAACGCAGTGCGGGGAAGATCGTCGGTGAGATTCGCCTCTGGGAAATGGAGCCGTTCAGTCTGCGCTGGAACGAGTCGGCCGTCGGTCTTCTCGATCTCTCAATCGATCCCTCCGTGCGACGTCAGGGCGTGGCCCGTCTGCTGCTGGGCAACGTGATGCGGTTCCTGCACGATCAGTATTTCACATTAGTCGAGGCGCAGGTACGGCCTGAGAATACGGCCGGCGTTGCATTGCTGAAGGGACTCGGCTTCCAGCAGGTTGACGTCGGTCATTGCTATCGCCGCAAGAGTTGACCGATCAGAAGAGCGACAGCAGGGTCACGGCAATTCGCCCGCCAAAGCACACGTCCACGTCAGCCCCGGCGATGCGCGAGCGATTGTGATAGACGCCGTTGTAGTGATAACGGCCCTCGCTCTCGCGGAAACTTAACGGCAGCGGCCCCGTATCGAGCGGGCAGAATACCAGTTCCGGTTCATCGGTCCCCGGTTGGAGGTTCGGCAGGTTGACATTCCAGAAGGTGCCGGGCTTCCAGGGACGGGCCGTCAACTCGCGCAACAGCGGCAGGACCCACCCGGCGGCGCGTTCCCAGTCGAAATCCATTCCCGAGCGACGATAGTGCGACAGCGCGATGCCGGGCCGGCCGTGCAGCACGGCTTCGCGTACGGCGGCGACCGTGCCGGAAAGCCAGACGTCCGCTCCGAGATTGCCGCCGGCATTGATGCCCGACAGCACCCAGTCGAATTCCGGCATCAGAGCGTGCAAGCCGACGCGGACGCAGTCGGCAGGCGTTCCGCTCACCGCGAATCCCGAGGAGCGCCGTTCGACGTGGAACGGCTCATCGGTCGTGACGCGATGACTGCAACCGGAGTGAGCCGAGGCGGGAGCGACCAGCAGCACTTCGCCGAGTTGCGAGGCCGCCGAGTGCAGGGCCTGAAGACCAGGCGCGTCGATGCCGTCGTCATTGGTCAAAAGTAGTTTCATAGGCGCATTGTATCGGAGCAGTTTGTAGTTCTTGCAGCCCTCTGAATGAAGAGGGCTTTTCCAGGTAGCCCGGTCCTTCAGGGCCGGGCGGCTGTCCTCGCCGGACACGAGCATCTCCGACGGCGTTCTGATACACTCTTCTCATCGCCAATGGTTTCCACGCGGAGGTGAACGAACCATGAAGCGCGTCCTTGCATTGCTGCTGTTCGGCGGGATCGCCGCGCCGCTCGCCGCTCAGAGCGCCGATCAGGTGAAGGTCTGGCTTGCCGAGATGCGCGACAAGGGTCCCGCCACCCGCGCCACCGCCGCGCGCGAGATTGCCCAACTCGGTCCCAAGGCGAAAAAGGCCGTCCCCGTCCTCATCGCTTCTCTTGACGACGAGAATGAGTTCATTCGCCAGTCCGTCACCGGCGCGCTCACGCGCATCGGCGTCACGGCCGTGCCCGCTCTGACGGAGGCCCTGTCCTCGCCGAAACGCTGGACGCGCCGCCAGGCGACGCTCGCTCTCGCTCACATCGGCAAGGACGCGCAACCCGCCGCCGAGGCGCTTTCCCGGCTGTTGAAGGACGAGGACCGCGACATCAAGGCGTTTGCCGCGCTAGCCCTGGTCAAGATCGATCCCAGCAACAAGGAGACGCTGCCCCTCGTGGTCAAGGGACTTGACGTCGCCGAGAAGGACCATCGCATCTCCACGCTCTACACGCTCGAACAGATTGGCCTGAAAATGCAGGGAGTCTTTCCCGCCTTCGCGAAAGCGCTGAAGGATGAGGACCGCGAGGTTCGCATCACCGCCGCGTCGATCATCGCGCGAGCCGGCAACGAGGCGAAGGCCCTCGTTCCCGAGTTGCTCGGCGCGCTCAAGGACAGGGAGCCGGCCGTGCGCATCAGTGCCGCCTCGGCCCTCGCGACCGTCGATCCCGACAGCAGCAAGGCGATCCTGCCGGTCCTGATCGAAGCGCTGAAGGACAAGGAGAGCGAAACGCGGCGCGGTGCCGCCTATGTCCTCGGTCAACTCGGTTCGCGCGCTCAGGAGGCCCTTCCCGCGTTACAGGCCGCGCTCAAGGATTCGAGCGCCGACGTTCGGCAAACTGCCGGAAACGCCGTCAAGCTCATCGAGTCGCAGAAGTGATTGCCGTGCGTCTGATTGCTTGACTTCGCTCCTCGCAGCGGTTACTCCTAAAAGTCAGGTATTACCCTCCTCGATTCATCCCGCCCTGGACAGGAGACTCTCAACCGTGTCTCAACGCTCCTCGACTTCCCGACGCAGCTTCCTCAAAACCTCGGCCCTCGCGGGC
>JBBRIK010000416.1:0-5664 GCA_038221045.1 Gemmatales bacterium | reverse complement strand
CGCTTGCCATCGGGACTGAAGGCCAGGCACCACACGTCCGACTCCGTACCCGGAAGCGTAAACCGCTCCCGGCCTGTCTCGGTCTCTCGCAACCGCACGATAGAGGGCTTGCTCCCGGCCAGGTGATCGCCTGTGGCGGTTGCGAACAACTTGCCGTCGGGACTGAAGGCAACGCAGCTAATGCCCGAGGCTGCCGGAGGACACACGCGCCCGCTTCTTGCCAGGGTCGTCAGCAGCCGCGCCCCCAGATCGCCCTGGCTCGCAATGCCAATGAGCTGCGTCATGGCCGTCAACGCATGGGCCGGCTCGGTGAACGTAAAGCGCACTTGCCCGGTCTTCAAATCCCAGAGCTTTGTCTCTCCCTCGAGATAGTCGCGGTAGTCGGGAGGCTCATGGGTATAGCGGGCAGAGCCAGCGACGAGCCAGCGGCCATCAGGGCTCAAGGCGACGCTGGTCACCTCACCCCGATGTCCCGGCAGACTCCAGATTTCCTTGCCCGTTGTCGTTTCCCAGACCTTCACGCTTCGCGCCGGGCCGGCGGCCGCGAGCAGCTTGCCCTCCCGGCTGAAGGCGATGGGATGAGATGACGCCAGCGGCAGGCCCATGTACGATCCCGAGACCCAGCCGCCCAGCGGCTCCTCGCGGGCCGGCAGGGAACGCTCTTCTTCCCCCGTTTTCAGGTCCCAGAACTTGACAGTCCGATCGGCGCTCAGCGAGGCGAGCTTGTCGTCGCCGGGATGAAAGAGTGCGGCGTAGACGAAACCGCTGTGTTTGCGGAGCAATTTCGGCTCGGGACGGAGACCGACTTCCCAGAGACGCACTTCGCCCCTCATGTCGAAGGAGCGGGCGGCCGCCAGCCATTGGCCGTCTGGACTGAAGGCGACACTGTGAAACGTCCCATGATCGCGTTTGCGGCCTGGATCGCGATAGACGAACACGTCCTTGCCCACGCCGAGTTCCCAGATGCGGACGGTGCGGTCGCGCGAGCAACTGGCGAGCCGGTCGCCATCGGGAGAAAAACAAAGGTGATCGACCGATTCGGTGTGGCCCTTGAGGCTCTGCACCTCCTTGCGCGTTGCCAGGTCCCAGAGCCGAATGACGTGATCGCCCCCGCCGCTTGCCAGCCGCTTGCCATCGGGGCTGAAGACCACGGAGGTGACATAGGCCGTATGCCCCTCGAGCCGGCCGACCTCCTTACCCGCCTTGAAATCCCACAGCCGGATGGTCCGGTCGCCGCTCGCCGAGGCGAGCAGGAGTCCCTGCGGATGAAAAGCCACCCCGCGAACCCCGATGCGATGCTCGCGGTTGGTGAAAACTTTTTTGCCCGTCTCCGTTTCCCAGACATGGACCTCGCCATACTTCTGCGGACGGCCCATTACCCAGCGGTCGTCCGGACAACCGGTCGCGATGTATCGACCGTCCTGGCTAAAAGCGACGCCTTGCACAGGCCCGGCGTGTCCGCCCAGGACACGGATCTGTCGCAGCGTCTTCGCATCCCAGAGCAGGGCCGTCTGGTCCTCGCCTCCTGTCGCGAACCAGCGTCCATCCGGACTGTAGGCGGCCACCCACACCGGCGCGCTATGGCCGGGGAGTGCCGCCAGGGGAGTCCCGGTCTCGACGTCCCACACCCGCGCAGTGCGATCGGAGCTTGCGGAGGCGAGCAACTTGGCATCCGCGCTGAAGGCCACGAAATCAACCCCCTTGCTGTGGCCGGCCAGCACATGCGTTTCCTTGCCTGTCGCCACGTCCAGAAGCCGGATCGGCTCACTGGAGGACATTCCGTAGCGCGAGCCGAGGGCAAGTCGTTTGCCGTCCGGACTGAGCGTCATCGAACTGTACGACTGCTCCACCTGGATCGTCCGCAGTTCCTTGCCGGAAGGGAGTTCCACGAACCGCACCTCCGTCCAGGATTTCCCATACGGTTTGATTGATTTGTCGTATTGCGTTCCGGCGATGGCGAGTTGAGGCTGGCCCGGCACAAAGGTTGCCGCGAAGTGGCGGTCACTGAAACTACGGAGAGTCGTCACCTCGTCCCCCTTGTCGATGTCCCATACCTTGATCTCCTTGGCGGAACACGAGGCAACCTGCCGGCCATCGGCAGCGCAGACGAGGCTCGTAATG
Organism: Gemmatales bacterium; assembly: GCA_038221045.1. GTDB lineage: Bacteria > Planctomycetota > Planctomycetia > Gemmatales > Gemmataceae > JBBRIK01. The sequence goes on along the minus strand of JBBRIK010000416.1, from coordinate 3,543 downwards.
GCCCCTGGCTGACCTCGAAGGCTGAGCGTCTCCTTGCCGGTTTCGATGTCCCAGGCCCGAACCGCACCATCCTGACATCCTCCCAACAGGCGTTTGCTGTCGGGAGTGAATGTCAGGCTGTTGGCCAGCCCGGTTGGCGTGGGCAGCAGCTTGAGGAAGGCGCCGGCGGCGTTCCAAACCATGATCCCCTTGCTCTTGAAACCGAGGAGTTCGACCTCTCCCGAGGCAGCGAGGAACTTGCCGTCCGGACTGTAAACGGCACAGGGAACGCCGCCGGCGAATCCGCCCAGGGTGAGCAGTTCCTCTCCTGTCGCCCGATCCCAGACCTTGACCACTCCAGGCACTTCAGGCACGTTGCGGCGCTGCGGGAACGCGACCCCATGAGCCGTGACCACACGCTTGCCATCGGGGCTGAAAACGGCGGAGTTCACCGTCCCGCCATGCGCGCGCCACTGACGGCGAGAAACGCCGGTCTTCATGTCCCAGAGCAGGATGTCGCCCGGCATGGTGGGCGGACCATGATGGCCTTCACCCATCGGATCACCGCCGACCGAAATCAGGGTTCGGCTGTCGGGGCTGAAGGCCAGATCGCGGACCTCATTGCGGTGTCCCTGAAAGACTCGGCCCTGGGGATTGTGAGCCGCGTCCCAGACGCGGACGGTGTAGTCCCAACTGGCCGAGGCGACTCTTTCGCCGTCAGGGCTGAAAGCGATGCGATTGATGCGCGAGGAGTGTCCCTGATGGGTGAACAACGGCTCGCCATCGGTTGCGTTCCAGAGCCTCACATTCTGATCCCAACTGCCTGAGGCGATCCGCTGGCCATCCTTGCTGAAAAAGGCGCTGATGACCCAGTCGGTGTGGCCGAGCAAAATATGCTGTTCCTTTCCGGTCCCTGCGTCCCAGATGCGCACCTCGCGGAACCCTGTCGAGACGACCCGCTTGCCGTCCGGGCTGAAGGCCGCGCTGGCGACCTCGCCTGTGGGACCACGACCGGCATGGCCCTTGAAGACCGTCCGTGCCGTGCCGCTCTCTACGTCCCAGACCTAGGACGTGCCGTCAGCCGAGGCGGTCACGAGTTTTTTGCTGTCGGGACTGAAATCGACCGAGTAGACCGGACCGGTGTGGCCCGTCAGCGAGAGGAGCTTCTTGCCGGTCTCGGCGTCCCAGAGAAAGACCTCGCCAGGCTTCCAGGGACGTTGACCCTCCGTGCCGCCGCAACTCGCGAGCTGCTTGCCGTCCGGCGACCAGGCCACGCCTTGCATGGTTTGCTGATGCCCGGAAAGAACGCGCAGCAGCCCTCCGGTGGCGGCGTCGAAGAGCCGTACCTCACCCTCGAATGGGCGGTTGCGGTAGTTGTTGCCGTAGCTGAGGAGTTGTTTGCCGTCCGGGCTGAAGGCGAGCATGCTCGCCTCGGCCTTGACGTTGAGCAACTCCTTCCCACTTGCTGCGTCCCAGAGCCGCAACGATCGGCCATCAGCGCTGGCAAGCCGGCTTCCGTCCCGACTGTAGGTGACACCGGTGATATTGTCGGTGTGGCCGACCAGGGTCAACAAGCTGCCGGACGACAGCCGTCGGACATAATTCCACTCCTGGCCGCGCAGGTCCCAGGGGCAGTCGTGAAGGATCGATTCCGATCGGAGCGAATTGCCGGCGATCCATTCTGCCTCGGCCTGGGCGAGCCGGCTTGCATAGGCAGCCAGCCGGGCCTCGCCATAAGAGCGTTGCGCCTGAATGCGAGCGGTTTCCTCATCCCGCGCCTTCCGAACGGCGAGCTTCCGCGCATCATCCGCCGCCGTTTCCGCCAGCTCGGCAGCCTTGCGGGCGGCGGCCTCCTGTCGCCGGGCCGTCGCCTCCTTACGGGCGTTATCGTTCGCATCCTCGCGGGCGGAGTTGACCAGAAGGAAGCCTACCGTCAGCGCAACCACTGCCGTCGTCAATAGCACCGCCGCCGCGGTCACCAGCGTGCGATGCCGGCGCATCCACCGCGAATAGCGCTCGCCCCAGGGTTCGGACGAGGCCACCGAGGTCGGCTCGTCGGCGAGCCAGCGTTCGACGTCGTCCGCCAGCGCACGGGCGCTCACATGGCGATCCGCCGGCTGTCGGGCCATCGCCTTGAGAGTAATCGCCTCCAGAGCAGCGGGCAGATCGCGGCGAATCTGCCGCGGAGGAATAAGCTCGCCGCGCTGAACTTGAATGAGGATTTCGCCGACGTCGGAACCTTCGTAGGGAGGCCGGCCTGTCAGCAGGGCGTAGAGAGTCGCCCCCAGGCTGTAGACGTCGCTGGCCGTGCCGAGTTGGTCGAGCCGGCCTGCCGCCTGCTCCGGACTCATGTACTGGGGCGTACCGATGGCCATGCCCATCTGCGTCGGCGTGGAGCCGTTGTCGGACGCGGGCTGGAGAGGGCGTTCGCCGCTCGCCGCGGTTTCCTCGCCCGGGCCCAGCACCTTGGCGAGACCCCAATCGACGACGAGGGTCTCGCCGTACTGTCCGAGCATGATGTTGCCCGGCTTGAGATCGCGATGCAGCACTCCCCGGCTATGCGCATAGGCCACGGCATTGCACACATCGAGGAAGCGTCCGAGGAGCTGCCTCAATTCGAGCGTGGCTCCTTCGGACCGGGCGGTGTCGCGGTGATAGCGTTCGATGGCTTCGAGGAGGCTCTTGCCGCGAATGAATCGCATGGCATAGAAGGGCCGGCCATCGGCATATTGGCCCAGCCCATAGACCGGCACGATGCAGGGATGTTCCAGCCCGCCCGTGATCTCTCCTTCGAGCAGGAAACGCCCTCGATAGTCGGGATTGTCGGCGTGTTTCTCCTGAAGCTCCTTGAGCGCGACTTCGCGTTGCAACTCCTCATCGAGGGCCACGGAGACCTGGCCGATGCCGCCGCGCAGATGCGGCCGGAGGATGCGAAAGCGAAGCCCCGAGGACGTCGGCATTCCCGCCGAAGAGTTCCCTCCCACCGTTTGCCAGCGATCGTTCTCCGGGACGGAACTTCCGGACAGTCGCGTTCCGGGCGCCGGCTCGTTCGCCAGGGAGGCGTGCGCCAGGCTGGCGTTCACATCGCCATCCTGTATTTGTTCCAGGGCCGGGCGGACGGGACCAAGCGAGCTGAGCGCGGCCAGGCTCTTCTGGGGATCGTTGTCGTGCTTCTCGAGGTGCTTACGAACGAGGGCTTCGAGCAGAACATATTCGTCCTGCTGCATGGACCCCTGTTCGAGAAGGATCTCTCCCAGAGGCCGGCTCTTCTGAAGGATCCAGGCATTCATTCCGTTGAGGAGGGCATCGCGGCTAATGAAGTCCATTTGCACCGCGAGAATACCGACGAGGAGGTTGCGGTCCGAACCAGTCCGAGGAAGATCAGGCATGGAACAGCCTCGCGGAGCCGGGAGTATCGTGGAATCGAAAACAGTTTATGAGTTGGCCGAGTGGACGACGAGACGGGAGTGGCACGCAACTTTGAGGGAATGCGAGCCACTGCGGGTCAATTCTTCCCTTCAAAATCGCCGTCCTGCACGGCTTGATGTGATAACGACTCCTGGC
>JBBRIK010000415.1:0-5677 GCA_038221045.1 Gemmatales bacterium | reverse complement strand
GATGCACGAAAACCGGGGCTTTCACAAGACGCCCCGCTCGCCGGGGATGGGTCACTTCATCGGATGCTTCTTGAAGAACTCCCACATCACCTCGTTGGCCGAGACGCTCTTCACCGTCTTGCCCAGAAAGCCCACGTCCAGCCCAGCGCCCGGCCAGGTGTGTCCACCGCCGTCAATGGTGTAAAGGACGACCTCCGCGCCTTCCTTGCCGGCGGCGTAGGTCATCTTCGTCACCTTGAGTCCATCCTTCTTGCCGTCGCTAACCTCGCTCGTCTCCGGCTTGTCCTTGCAGCCATTCAACTTCGCCCAGGCTGTCGCGCTGTCCTCTGCCCCTTTGAGAGTCATGAAGGCCATGCGTTCCGGCATCTTGTACGGCACCAGCTTGTCCGCGGTGCCGTGGAAGTGAAGGACTGACACGGGCCGTTTCGGCTCCGCCTTCGGCAAGGCCATCGTCCCGGCAACGGGAGCGATGGCGGCGATGCGGTCCGACAACTCCGCCGCCAGGCGATAGCACATCATGCCGCCGTTCGAGAGGCCGGTGGCGAAGATGCGTTTCTTGTCGATGCGGACGACGGAATCCAGGTCGTCGAGCAGCTTGCCGATGAAGGTGACGTCGTCGGCCTTGTTGCGGTCGAAACCGCGAAAGCCGCCGGCGTTCCACGTCAGAAACGCGCCCGTACCGGTGCCGTCGGGATAGACGACGATGAAGCCGGCCTCGTCGGCCTTGCGGTCGAGGCCGCTGTAGAACTTCATCATCAAGCCGTTCGTCGCTGCGCCGTGCAGAGCCAGAACGACGGCTGCTGGCCTCTTCGGATCGTAGTTCTTGGGAATGTGGACGTTATAGGTTCGCGTCAGGTCTCCCATCTTGAGCGAGCGCGCATGATCGCCCGGCTTGAGGGCCGGAGCGTCGGCGGCGAAAAGCAATAGAAGCGGCAGCATCGACATGGTGTATCTCATGGTTCGAGAACGATGCGGGACCCGACCGGCTCTTTCGGTACCTTGCGGAACGTCATCCGGTTTCAGTCCTCGTTATAGTGGTACCGGAAGTGTTCCCCAGCCTGAAGGGGTGTCGCCTGTCAGCCGTATGGCGAGAAAAGGAGCGAGCCGAGCCACTCATGCGGTTCGGCTCGCTCGTGACTCACTTGCAACCGCGACAGCCGCAGCTAGAGCCATCGCCATTGCGTTCCAGAAGGGCGGTGTAGCTGAACGTGATGGGATAGCCCTGCCCGTCATCCGGCGGGACGCAGGCGCCGCAGCGGTGCAGAAAGAAGGTGTGCAACTGGGGGTGACAGCATGGATGACCATTGCACAGGGGCATCTTCACCGGCGGTTCCGGCGCGCGGTAACAGAGCCATTCGCGAAATCGGCTCATACAGCCGCGGACCCCCCCGCAACGTCCCTCATGGCCCTCAGCCTGGCTGGCGGCGGAATCATGGGCAGGGTCGGCCCCAGCGACCGGTTTCGGCATGGAGAGGGACTCCGACTTGTCCTCCGCCTGGTTCGTTCCAGGCATCCGTTTCGGCAAGGGAAGGGATTCCGTCTTGTCCGCCGCCAGGCCTGTGCCAACCGTACAGGCCCACACGCCGAACATCAGCACGAGCGTCTTGCTCATCAGCGCACCCCTTCCTGAGTCTCCCGAAGGCGGGAGATGAATTTCCTCGACGCCGCGCGATCGCGGCTGTTCCCAGATTACTCATCGGCTCGCGGCGGGGCGGATGCGCTGGTTGAAACGGATGCGGCGAACCTGCGGATCGCGCGAGCGCCCGCAATCCTGGTAGAATCGATCTATCCGGCAAAGGTTGCCTGGATTCCGCCCCGTGTCCCTGCCAGGGGTTGACACCCCTGGCTATTGACGACCGCCCCTTCAGGGCTGAAGACAAGAAAAACCACGGACGCCTCCAAACCAGGGGTTTACACCCCTGGCTATTGACGGTCGCCCCTTCAGGGCTTGGCCTTAGCCCCAAAGGGGCGGCAGTCAATAGCCAGGTGGCGTAAGCCCCTGGCGGCCGGCTAGTCTCCCGCATCCCCCCTGGCATACCGACGTGTCCTCATGCTCCGCTTTCGCGATTCCTGGCCCGCATCTCCCCCCGGCACGATCCCTCATCTGGCGGAATATGTCCTCTCTCCGGCTCACTTCTATCTGGCTCCCGGTCTCACTCTGACAGCACAGCACGTTCCGGCCCAAGTGCAGCGCTGGGAACTGTTCCGCAGCCGGCTGCTCGATCCCGCTCACACACGCCAGGAGAAAACGTTTGAGGAGTGGAACCTGTTTCTGATCGAGCAAGGAACACGTTCGTCCGAACCGCTGTTGTCGCTGAAATTCGACGCACCGGAGGGCAGGCTTCACGTCGTTCGATCGCTCCTCTGCCATGTCTGGGAAGGCTACGATTCCTGCGGCGGAGTCATCCTCAGTCGGGAAGCGACGCGCTGGGTGCGCGAGTTGGTGGGTTCCGTCGTCCTGAGTGAGATGAACAATGGGGGCGAACTGCTCGACGAGGTAGCGTGTCAGGTGTATCACGCCGTCGTCGGCGCCAGCCGCTTGCCTCTGACGTCCGTCGAGACGCCGTTACCCGCCTTCTCGCTTGGCCGGTTGGCGTACTTTCCGGCAACCTCGCAGCAGCCGTCCCATTCCTGGCGCGAACTGCTCACCGCTACGAAGGACGTGCCGCTGAATCCCGGCGAGCGTGCGAAACGTTTCGAGACGCTGCTGCATGCCGTCGCCCTCGATGAGATGGATGAATTCGCGAGAGTTCTCGAAGGATCAAGCGCCCTCGGCGTGCTGGGCGTCATGTTCAACGAGGTGTCGCTGTCCCCGTGGACCGGCCTGACGAACAAGACGCTCGCGCTGCTCGATGCGCTCCAGCGACAGGGGTATGTCACTGCAAGTGACGTCGTCGATTTCCTGGCTGCCCGGCTGCTCCAGACCGTGCGGCATCTGACGGCTTATGATCTCATCACCTTTCATCATCGCGGCGCGAACTATCCCGACGCTCTGCTGCTCGACGCATTCCTGAAAAGTGTGCTGCGCCGCATCGAACTCACTCCTGAGTTGTTCGGTAGCAACGATCCGCGCAGCCGTTGGCGTCGCCGGGCGCTGCGTCAGGCGTGGATGCAGCGGCGATCCCACGAAGGGCTGGCGGTACCCGACGCCCCGACGTCGCCAGGGGAGAACCAACGCGTCTTGCCGCCTCCGCACGTCCGCGTTCCCGACGAGCAAATCCTTCACATCCTCAAACGGAGCCGGCATCTGCACGAAGGCGATCCGCTCTCCGATCATCTCGGAGTGCATGGAGCCGAAGTGCTGAAGCAGAGCCTCGCGGAGTTAGCGGAGCCGGCTGAACTGCGTGAACTGGGGATGGCTCTCTTCCTCGATCGGCCCCTGGGTACGGGCAAGCCGCCGGGCGAACCGGACAGGACGGTCCTGCTCTCGCATCAGGCGTTCAGCCGCTCGCTCGCTCGTCGCCGGCTTCGCTCACTTGTGGAAGCCGGACGCTTCGAGCCGGAACTGGCATCACTGGTAGTATCGGGCGTGTCGCTGTCCGAGATCAGCGGGCAATCGCGGCCCGGCGCGGTCTCGCTTACTGATGCACGTCAGGTGGCCGACGACTTCGTCTTCCTGCGAACCACTCAGGCGACCGTAGAAGAACTGTTTCGTCAGTACGATTGCGGCCCGTTCGACGCTTTGAAGAGAGAACGGGGATTGCTGATCGTGCCGCGCGCGGAGGGGACGCTGGCCATAATCGATGCGGAGAAGCGGCTACGGTTGACCCTGACACCTGACGCGAGCCAGGGATACCGGACGCGAGCCGGCTGTGAGTTGCTGCGAGCGGGATTGTTGTTGTCGGATGGAAGCAGGGCGCTTCCCGCGATTTGATGATTTCTGTCTTGCCGCTTGCGGCTTAGCACTCTTGCGAAGCCGCAAGCGGCAAGAAGAGGGTTTCGCCCCCCATGTCTTCTTTCATGAAATTAGCGCCCCTGACACCCAGCCAATCGACATGACCCTCCCGACTCCACTATAATGCCCATTCTCTCAGGCGCCATGTGACCCCGGACACTCCTGCTGGAGACCCAATGCGATGAAGATTCTGGCTATTGACATCGGAGGAACCAACGTCAAATTCAAGGCGACGGATCAAGCTGAACCACGCAAATTCCCCTCGGGCAAGGAACTGACCCCTCAGCAGATGGTCCACGGCGTGCAGGAGCTGGCCAAGGACTGGGAGTACGAAGCCGTGACGATCGGCTTCCCCGGCCCCGTGGCGTATGGCAAGATCCTCAAGGAGCCGGTCAACCTCGGTCCCGGCTGGCTGAACTTCGACCTCGAGGGCGCCTTCGGCAAGCCGGTCAAACTCATCAACGACGCCGCCATGCAGGCCGTCGGCAGTTACAAGGGCGAACGGATGCTCTTCCTCGGTCTAGGGACCGGCCTGGGCAACACGCTGATCGTCGATGGCGTCATCGCCCCCATGGAACTGGGCCATCTGCCGTACAAGAAAAAGAGGAGCTTCGAGGACTACGTCGGCCTTCGCGGCCTCGAACGCCTCGGCAGGAAACGCTGGGAGGAAGCGGTCTTCGACGTCGTGCAGCGGCTTCGAGCCGCCGTCATCGCCGACTATGTCGTCCTGGGCGGCGGCAACGCGAAAAGACTCAAGACGCTGCCGGAACACTGCTTCCTGGGCAACAACGAGAACGCCTTCATCGGCGGCGAACGCCTCTGGCTGCCGGAGTTTGCCGACAAGCTGTCCTGATGGGAGGGCGTTTCTCACAGGACGCACTCTGCCGGCGCGTCGCGGTTTCACGGAAGTCCGCGTCGCGCCGGAATCCTTCGGAGATGGGTCATGGCCGGTTCCTTGCAGATCCTCGTTTACGATCGCCAGCAGAAGGTCTACAGCGACACGTTCCCCGGCGTCGTGGAGCTGGGCCGGCAACGCGACGGCAAGGAGGGACTCTATTCGACGCGCCGGGACGGCGAGCGCTCGCGCCTGGTCATTGCCCGGCTCGACGAGGACACCGTCTCGCGCGAACACGCCTCGATCGAGGCGCTGCCGAACAACAAGGTGAAGATCACCAATATGTCGGCCAAGGTCAGCATTCGGCTGTCCGACGGCAGCGAGCTGCTGGCCGGCAACACCACCGAAGTCAATGTGCCGACCGTCATTGCCCTGGGCCGCAAGACCGTCCGCATCCAGTTCGATGACACGAAAGAGGCCCCCCTGCGCGGCCTGGCCGATGTCCCATCGCCTCCCGGCTCGATGTCGGGAGCGCCGCGCTTCCCGACGCTGGCCATTCAGAGCATCTTCGGCGGCACCGGCGCGGCTTCCGGCCAGCAGAACAACCAGATGGAGGAGGTCGTCCGCTGGCTCCAGACGACGATGGAAGTGCTGCAATCCGCAGCCAGCTCGTCGGAGTTCTTCCCCAAGGCGGCCCAGGCGATGGTCGATATCGTTGGGGTGGATCGAGGCCGCGTGCTGTTGCTGGGGAGCGACGGCCAGTGGAAGAGCGCCGCCTCCTGGACGGCCCCTCACATCCGCGACAAGGGCGAATGGCGGCCCAGCCAGCAGGTCCTCAACAAGCTCCGCCTGGAGAAGCGCACCTTCTGGCAGGCGCCCGAGGAGGCCGACCTGGACGCCAGCGGCAGCCTCGTGGGCGTCGAGGTGGTCGTCGCCTCGCCGATCCT
>JBBRIK010000414.1:0-5681 GCA_038221045.1 Gemmatales bacterium | reverse complement strand
ACCGGCGTCTTCCAGAGTTTGCCGGTGATGTCCCACAGGGCCATGTCGATGCCGGCCAGCGTGTGGCACATGAAGGGGCCGCCGCGAAAATCGCGATGAGCGCGGTAGATCTTCTGCCAGAGAAACTCGATCCGCGTCGGGTTCTCGCCTTCGAGCAACTCGGAGAACGAGTCGGCCAATGCCTGCGCCGCTTTCGGGACGAGCGCGCTGACCTCGCCCCAGCCGGTGATCTTCTGGTTGGTCTCGATCTCGACGAAGACCTTGTGCTGGACGAGGTGCGTCTTCAGCGCCGTGATCTTGATGCTGGAGGCGCTGTCGGCGACCTGAGCGGCGGGGCTTTTGTCGGCGGAGACGGCCTCGTTGACCATCATCAGGCCAGCGGCGGCGCCGAGGACTTGACGGCGGCTGACTTCGGACATGGCTAACCTCGCGGTTTCAGATCAGGCCCTTGCGGCGAGCGCGGGCGACGGCGGCATTGAGAGTCAACACGTTGGCGATGAACCAGGCGGTGAGCCCTAGAATCATCATCAGGTTGACCGTTCCGGTGAGCGTTCGACCGCTCGGTTCCCTGGCAAAGGGATCACCCCCCAGGCCCATCATGGTGGTGAACAAGGCGATGCCGATGAGGAGAAAGGGACTGACCATGAGGACCACGCCATAGGCGACCACGCTTCCCAGCATCGCCTGGTTCTGGAGATGGACTGCCGCGATCGTCAGGAAGAAAATGCACAGCACAAAGGCCGCCACCAGCGTTGTAATCGCTCCAAGGCTTAGCCAGACCATGGCCTTGCCCATGCCGGGACCCGAATCGGTGCCGAACATGGCGAGAATCATGATCACGGAGGCGATGAAACTCGTCAACGTGGATAGCATCAAGGCGATCGCCCCAAGTCCGGCCGCTCCTCTGGCGCCCGAGGCGGACGGGACGGCAGCGAACCGGCTCAAACCCAGGGTGCCGAGGGCGCTGGCCGCAAGGAGCAGCAGCGATTCGCCGATGAGAAGGTAGCGCAGCATGTCCTTGGCGTCCGCGGAATGGCGTGGTCCCTCAATGAGAAAGTGCAGGACGAGATAGAACGCCAGGTAGAGGCCCGCACTGATGCAGAGGTGGATGCCGCCCTGGCAGGCCCGCTCCCAGCCCTGTTTGTGCTGGCCCCGGCGAGTGAGTCTCACATCGTCTTCCGAAGGCAAATCGCCTTCGGGGTCTTCTCGGTCTCGACGAGGTGCGGGCGACGGCTCCTCCCCTCCGAAGTCGAAGGCATTGCCGCCGGTGCTGGGCATCGTCGCCGGGCGCTTCCGCGGCACGCGGGCGGGGGGCGGCGCGGTAGGCGGCGCGGCAGAGGGTGAGCTGGCGACGTCCACGGGTGCGGGTGGACACTGAAAAACTTGCTGACACTTCGGACAGCGAACCGGCTGCCCGTACATCGTTTCGGGCATCGACAGTCCCGAGCCGCAGTGTGTACACGCGATGCGAACGGTCATGGCGAAAGATCTCCTCCGCAAACGTCTGGATCGTGTTGGTATAGCGGATGCACGCGAGGATCGCCACACCCTCGTCGAGATGTTGCTGGCGGTCATCTGCCCGCCCGCGTAAGATGCAGGTGCAAGCTCCGAACGCCAGACCTCGGAAGGCTGGCCGGAATCGGCGGCTCAAGGATGTCACTCGGCAAATCGTCCGTCGAGCATCATGGATATCAAACGCGGCATCGCTGTCTCTCCCGGCGTCGCCATCGGCCCAGCTCTCGTACTGGATACCGAAGGCTTTCGTCTCTCCCACCGCACCATCGAACCGGCGCGGCGCGAGGGGGAGTGCGCGCGTCTGCATCAGGCCCTGTGCGCCGCCTCCGCCGAGGCCCGCGCTCAACAGCAGAAGGTGTCGGCTCAGATCGGCGCGCAGTACGGAGCCATCTTCGCCGCCCACGCCCTCCTCCTCGAAGACGCCTCGCTCACCCAGGAAGTCGAAAAGCTGATCCGCCAGGAAGGCTTCTCCGCCGAATACGCCTTTAGCCGGGTCATGCGCCGCTACGCCGCCACACTCGAAAGCCTCGAAGGCGGACAGTTCACGACGCGCGTCGCCGACCTGCTCGACATTGAGAAAGGCGTTCTGCGCCACCTTCTCGGCCAGCAGCGCGAACAGCTCCGCTCCCTCGAACATCCCGTCATCGTCCTGGCCCACGATCTGACACCCAGCCAGACGGCCGCCCTCGATCCGGACCGCGTGCACGCCTTCGCCACCGAAGCGGGCGGGCGGGCAAGCCACACCGCCATCCTCGCGGGCGTGCTGAGCATTCCCGCCGTCGTCGGCCTGGGCAAGCTGCTCTTCGACGTCTCCGGTGGCGACATGGTCATCGTCGATGGTCATCGCGGTCTGGTCATCCTCGATCCCGACGCCGCGACGCTCCGCCAGTACGAGGCGGAATGGCGGCGCGATCTCAGCATCGAGGATAGTCTGGTTTCGCTTCGCGATTTGCCGGCGACAACGGCGGACGGCACGCGCATCATGCTCCTGGGCAACATCGAGTTTCCCGAGGAGTCGTCGCAGTGTCTGGAGCGCGGGGCCGAGGGCGTCGGGCTGTATCGCACGGAGTTCCTCTACCTCGACAGCGAAGGCGATCCGACGGAAGAGGACCACTTCAACGCCTACCGGACGGTCGTCCGCACGATGGGCCATCGGCCCGTCGTCATCCGCACGCTCGACCTGGGCGGCGACAAGCTGACGGGCATCTCCGAGGCCCGCGACGAGAAGAACCCGTTTCTGGGACTGCGGAGCATCCGTCTTTGTCTGCGCAACTTGGCCTTGTTCAAAACGCAGTTGCGTGCCATTCTGAGGGCCAGCGCGTTCGGTGACGTGCGCATCTTGTTTCCGATGGTGAGCACGCTGTTGGAGTTGCGGCAGTGCCGATTGCTGCTCGCCGAGGTCAAGGAAGACCTGGAAGAAGAGAACATCGCGTTCAATCCCCGGCTGGCGCTGGGAACGATGATTGAGGTGCCGTCAGCCGCGATTCTGGCGGACCTTATGGCTCGGGAGGTGGATTTCTTTTCCATTGGCACCAACGATTTGATTCAATATACGCTGGCGGCGGACCGCACGAACGAGGCGGTCGCCAATCTCTACAGCCCCGGCGACCCCGCCGTGCTGCGTCTGATCGATCAAGTGATCCAGGCGGGCCGGCGAGCCGAGGTGAGCGTGAATGTGTGCGGCGAGATGAGCGGCGAGCCGATGTATGCCCTGCTGCTGCTGGGCATGGGGCTTCGCCAGATGAGTTTGACGCCGCACAACATCCCGGAGGTCAAGAAGCTGATTCGCTCAGCGACGATCGGCCGGGCCGAGCAGATTGCTCGCGAAGTGTTGCGCATGGATACGGCGCGTGATGTGAACAACTATCTGCGGGAGCAACTGCAACGTTTGCTGCCGCGGTACGACGAGGTGGGGAGCGGTTACTGACCCTTGCCCGGTCATGCTAAGCCGCTAGCGGCGCTGGAGCCTCCCGCCTCCTTCCGAATCACAGGAAAGATTTCCACGCGGACCCTTGTGGCGCGTGTCCTCTTTCCGCAGTCCCCCCGCTGGGGGATGGACCGTGCAGAGTGGATTCTCCCCGGACGAACACGTCCTCTCCGGTCGATAGCGGCCCTCCCAAGGGTGTCAACGCGGTCGATCGTCTGCGCCTTCGCTTCCGCAAAAGCAACGAGCGCCGCTTCCTCAGCCATCACGATCTGCTGCGCTGCTTTGAACGTCTGCTCCGCCGTAGCGGCCTGCCCTTCCACAATTCGCAGGGCTTCCATCCCCATCCGCGTCTGGTCTTCGCGCTGTCGCTGCCCCTGGGCGTCGTCGGCTGCGAAGAAGTAGCGGAACTGGAACTCGACGCCATTTTGCCCGTCGAAGAGGTCCTCGAACGCCTGCGCCAGAACACCCCTCCCGGTCTCGATATCCTGTCGGTTTGCCGCGTCTCCCTCAAAAGCAGCCCGCAGGTGCGTGCTCTGTGCTATCGTCTCGCGGTGCCTGCCGATCGAGTCGAGGCGGTGCGCGCGAAGATGGTCGAGGTGTTGGCGGCGAGCGAACTGTGGATGACGCGGGGCAAGCCGCGGCCGGGAGAGGTCCCGCTGACTACTCATGAACGCGATGAAGAAGAAGGCAACCCCGGCCCGCGCGTCAATGTGCGGCCCTTCCTGCGCGAACTCAGACTGACCGGACAGAACGAGGAATTCGCCCTGGATATCGAACTGTGGTTGACTCCGACAGGCACGGCCAAACCCTTCGAGGTGCTGAGTCTGCTGGGGTTGAAAGATTTGCTCGACGCTGGCGGCGTTCTCGAACGCGCCTGGCTCGAGATGCACGACGAAAATGATTCAGGCGCGCGGGGCGTGTAAACGCACCGGCGGTTCGACCGAACCGGGGCCATTACTGGCCTCGCTCGCCTTGCAACATGGGAACCAAGAATGTCCAAGATCATGCTCATTAACGTCCTCCAACCGGAGGAGTGCCGAATCGCCATTCTGGAGAATGGCGTGCTGGAAGAACTCTACGTCGAACGCACCAGCCTCGAAAGCTACGTCGGCAACATCTACAAGGGCCGCATCGTCAACATTGAGCCGAGCATTCAGGCGGCGTTCGTCGATTTCGGCGTCGGCCGCAATGGCTTCCTGCACGTCTCCGACGTCGAGCCAACCTACTATCGTCATCTCGAGTCGCAGCGCCCCGAGGGCCGGTCGCGCGACGAGCGGCGTCCGCGCCGCGAACGGGGCGAGGATATTGCCGTCCCGCGCGGCCGAGAGGAAGTGTCAGCGCCGCGCGAGCGGGAGGAACAACCTGCCCCACGCGAGCGGGAGGAAGAGGAGACCGCCCGGCCGCGACAGGAGGCCGAAACGACTTCCGATGGAGGCCAGCGACGTTTCGCCGCCGATTTCCTCGACGAGTTTGAAGAAACGCCTTCAACGCATACCGAAGCCCGGCCGGCCGATCACGCCAACGAGGAAGCGCCGGTTTCCGAAGCCCTGCCCTTCGAGGACCAGCCTTACACGGAGCCTCAGCCCGTCGATCAGTACCCTCCCGTTGAGGAGGAGCCGGCTGAAGCAGTGAGCGAACGGCCTGCCGCGGAAGTTCCCGCCGAGACGGAGAAGCCTCGCAAGCGCGCGCCGCGCAAGAAGAAGGAAGAGACGACGACGAAGCCGAAACGCACGACGACTCGCAAGAAAAAGACCACGGCGGAAAGCGAGACGCCGCCGGCGGAAAGCGGTCCCGAGGAGCCTCCGCAACCGGAAGTGATGGAGTCGGCGGAGCGCCGCACCGACGACGGCGACGATTCGCGGACGCCGCTGAATCCCGACGACGAGGGGATGTCCTTCCGCCGTGCGCGTCCCGCGCCGCGCCGCGCAGAACCTCGCCCGCCGGCCTATCCCGAACAGCAAGCCGAGCGTTTCTCACCGGAGTCCGACGCGCCGGAACCCGAACCGGTCGAGCGCGAACCGGAGGCGCATATTGAGCCAGCCGCCCCTGTTGCGGAGCCACGCCAGCCGGAAGTTCATGGCCCCCGTTCGCATCGGGGCCGGGACGAGGGACGCCGAGGCCGGGACGAGGGACGCCGAGGCCGCGATGAGGGACGCCGCGACGAGGGACGCCGGGGCGGCCCACGCCGGCAAATGTCGATCGAGGAAGAACTCGAGGCCGACCTGCGAGCGGCGGAAGT
>JBBRIK010000413.1:0-5688 GCA_038221045.1 Gemmatales bacterium | reverse complement strand
GGACGGCGGCACGCTGGCCTCGGTGGGACCCGACAAGGTCATTCGGATCTGGGACGTCAAGACCCGGACCGAAGTGAAAGCATTCCGGGGACATACGGACTCGATTTACGCAGTCCGGTTCGCCAGGGGCGGAACGCTCCTCGCGTCAGCAAGCCACGACAAGTCAGTCAAATTGTGGGATCTCAAGAAAGGAGAAGAGCTGGCAACCCTGAAGGGACACACTGGCCCCGTTTATTCGCTGGCGTTCAGTTTGGATGGCAAGCTCCTGGCTTCCGGAAGTGCCGATCAGTCGGTCAAGGTGTGGACGGTTGAAACGGCCAAAGAGCAGGTGACCTTCGCCGGCGACAGCCTGGTCACATCGGTGGTCTTCAGCCCCGACGGAGAGAACCTGGCATGGGGGAATTATGATGGGACCATCAAGCGATGGTCGCTGAAAACGAACAAGCAATCGTTCATTCTCCGGTCTCAGTTCTTCGATGTAAAATCCGTGGCGTTCAGCCCGGTCGGCAAACGGTTGGCCTGGGGCAGCGGCGATGGGATGGTGCGGGTGGTGGACGAACAGAACTCAATCGCGCCACTGATTCTCGCCGAACACAAAAAGGGCGTTAATTGTATTGATTTTAGCCCAGATGGAACACTGCTGGCCTCGGTATGCAACGAGGGGAAAGTCGTGCTGTGGACGATCGGCTCAAAATAGCAACGACATCGTCAGCGCTGGGAAAGGCACCTACGGGCGATTGGCCACAATGGCCGGCGGTGAGGTCATTGTAAACTCTGATTGGTGATCCATACTTCACGCAGGAGGGGGACCCCTCTCCTGCCCCCTCAGAACTCGACAACTGTGGACTGCCGCCCGGACTGCCGCACGGGCGTATTCCACCTTGCGCTTCTGGGCTTGCTCCAGCGTTGCCCCCGGCCCGATGATGCCGATGCCGGCCGGCTTGCGATACTTCAACTGCGACTCGACGAAGGCCCGTTGCACCACATGGGCCATCACCTCGCCGTGCAGCGTCTCGCCTCTTTCGATGAAGCCGAGGATAACGATGAAATCAACCTCCGGCCTGGCGAGATGGGTGTCGGCGATCAGCGGCAACTCGTAGCTGCCCGGCACCCGGACGATCGCAAGCACATCAACTCCGGCGTCGGCCGCCTCGCGGCTGGCCTCGTCGATCATCGTGTCCACGATCTCGCGGTTGAAGTCGGCGGCTACGAGTACGCAACTCTTGGGATTCTGACTCACGAATTGGCCCTCGTCCGCGCGACGTCCATGCTGGCTCGCTTGATCGAATGCACCAACAGATTGAGCAGGATGGTCGCCGGGATCAAGGCGAGAACGCTCACACAAGGAATAGCCAGACAGACAAGCAGAATGCAGCACGCCAGGGCCAGCCCCGTCGAGACGCGCACCGCAAGAGCAGAGCCGGCGGCAACACGGTTCAACTCCCACGCCAGGCCGTACAGCGCCACGAACACCCAGTAGAGATTGAAGAGCGGCACAAACAGGAGGCCGACTGCCATGCCCGGCGTCGTCGGGGCCTTGCCATCCTGCACCAGGCTCCACGATTTGTGAAGCAACACACAGAGCAGCACGACGGAGGGTATGAACTCCAGCCCCGCCACTCCCATGCCGATCCAAAACATGGCGGCCCCCGTCGAGGCCGTTTGGACGAGATGCATGTGGACGGCCGGATCGTAGAAATAGTTCAAAGTCCAGTAGGCATGCCACATCGAGCCGCCGAGGATTTGCGACTTCGCATCCAACTGGATCCACAGGCCGACGAGAGCGACCACTACAGAGACCATCCCAGACACCAACAGGAATGTGAACCAGATGGACAACGTTTGCAACGTCGCGGGCAGTGGGACGGGGAAGCCTGCGTTCGGTTCATCGCCGTCACCCCTGCCGGGAATGGGCGGTGGCAGGGTGACGATCAACTCGGCCAACTCGGGCAGCAGATCGGCACGCATCCACGTCGTCATGCCCTGACGCCAAACGAGGCTCGTTCGCTCTACCCCGCTTGAAGCGAGTTCCTCGATGGTGAAGGGGCCTTGGCGTTTGCGATCTTTCACCAGATAAAAGCGCGTCATGGGCACCTCCCAGGTCAATGGACAAGAGAACGTTCAAACGATATTACGTCGGCAGAGAAGAAACGCACACCGGCTTGTAGCCGAAGTCGCCAGACTTCGGGCCAGCAAGGCACCCGAAGTCGGGCGACTTCGGCTACGAGGGAGCTTCTTTCTTGCCGACGTAATAGAGGTAGGCCTCAATAACGAACCGCCCTATTCTCCCCTAGGTCAGGAAGCACCAGGACCTTGCTGCTGGAATTGCCCCTGGTAGCCGCGGTCCGGCGTTCCGTGGACTTCCTCGAAAATCAACTGGCACACCCGCATCCCCGCTTGCAACTCGATGGGCAATGGCCCAACGTTCCAGATTTCCAGTTGCAAGGGGATGCCCTCCGCCCTGGCCTCGCCGAAACCAGCGTGAATGGTCGGCGCGGTCACATGAATCCCCAGCCCTAGACGAGCAAGGCTGCTTTTTCCCTCGACGCGAGCTGCCAGGCGAGACAGGTTCGGGATCCGGATCGTCTCGATAGTCCAGCCAAGAATGAATTGGTTCGGAGCCAAATCGTATCCCGTTTCAGGAATGGCGACCGGCTCGGTGAATTCCTGTGCGATCCGTGAATAATCGAAGTCGGGATGAGCCGGCCGAAACCGATGCTCCACCCCGACAGGAGGATTGTCCTCGACTTTCTTCCAGCGGCGCAACACCGGAGCGAGCCGCAGATCGACGGCCGTCGATGCCCAGGCTTCAGCCGAGGGTTCCGGTTCGATTCTCAGCAGCCCCCGCTGAAGCGCAATGCGGATCTCGCGGTCTGAAAGGATCATGCCGGCACATCATTCAGTTGAAACACGTTCTGTTTCGAGACAAACAGTCTCCGTGTGCCGGAGTCTGCCTCGAACGGAAGCTCAACCAGTACGGAACCAGTTGGCTGATGCTCGTAGATCAATCCAACCGGAAGGTAGGTCCGGCCTCCTTCCGAGTGGAGATAGTCTGCTTCAATGCGGAGGTGTTCTCTCCGGCCGTGGAAATCGGTGATTGCCACCGCCCGTTCCGACTCGCGCAATCCGGGCCGCGTCTCGCACAAGACTGCAATCTCCATGTTCCGCTCTCCTTATCCAGGTTCGTCACCTGACCATGAACGATAGTACAAGTGAGAAGGTCAAAGCAAGCGGGAATTCATCGTCTCTCCCAGGTCAGAACTCCGCGCTTCCGGGGACGCGCGGGAAGGGAATCACGTCGCGGATATTCGCCATGCCCGTGACGAACAGCACCGTTCGCTCCAGGCCCAGCCCGAATCCCGCATGCGGCACCGTGCCGAAGCGGCGCAGATCGAGATACCACCAGTACGCCGCCGGATCGAGTTTCATTTCCTTCATGCGCGTTTCCAGCACATCGAGCCGCTCCTCGCGCTGGCTGCCGCCGATGATCTCGCCCACCCGCGGCACCAGCACGTCCATCGCACGCACGGTTTTGCCGTCGTCGTTGACGCGCATGTAGAACGATTTGATCTGCTTCGGGTAGTCGCTCAGGATCACCGGCTTCTTGAAGTGTTGCTCCGTCAGGAATCGCTCGTGCTCCGATTGCAAGTCCGTCCCCCAAGACACCGGAAACTCGAACTTCTGGCCGGACTTCTGCAAGATATCGACCGCCTCGGTGTACGACAGCCGCACAAACTGGCTGTTGACGATGGACTCCAGCGTACTAATCGCTGTTGGCTCGATACGCTGGACGAAGAAGGCCATATCCTCAGCGCAGCGCTCCAGAACGTCCTTGAAGATGCGCTTGAGGAACGCCTCGGCCAGGTCCATGTTGTCGTTGAGGTCGAAAAAGGCCATCTCCGGCTCGACCATCCAGAACTCGGCCAGATGGCGTGAGGTGTTGCTGTTCTCGGCCCGAAACGTTGGTCCGAAGGTGTAGACCTTGCCCAGAGCGCAGGCGAAGATCTCCGCTTCGAGTTGGCCGCTGACGGTCAGGAACGTCGGTTTGCCGAAGAAGTCCTGTTCGTGATCGATGAGGCCCTCCTTGCGCGGCGGGTTGTTCGGATCGAGCGTACTGACGCGGAACATCTGGCCCGCGCCCTCGCAGTCGCTGGCCGTGATGATCGGCGGATGCACATACAGGAAACCCTGCTCCTGAAAGAAATCGTGGATCGACTTGCAGATACAGTTCCGGACGCGCGCCACAGCACCGAAGGTGTTCGAGCGTGGCCGAAGATGAGCGATCGTCCGCAGGAACTCGAAGGTGTGCTGCTTCTTCTGCAGCGGATACGATTCCGGATCGGCGGCGCCGATGAGGTTGACGCTCTCGGCGTGAAGTTCGGTCACCTGTCCCTTTGCCGGCGACGCCTTGATCTCACCCTCGATGCGGACGCTGGCGCCGGCACTGAGATGCAGCACCTCGCTCTGATAGTTGGCCAGGGTGTTGGCGGCGACGACCTGGAGGTTGCCGAAACAGGAGCCGTCGTTGATTTCAAGGAAGCTGAAGCCGCCCTTGGAGTCGCGACGGGTCCGCACCCAGCCCATTAGGACGACTTTCTTTCCTGCCGACTCGGCCAGACGGGCCTGTTTGACGCTGATCTTATCCATGATGATTGTCTCCCCTTGCTTGCGCGTCGGGCTCGTGTGAGGTGCTGTTCAGCTCTTGCGGCGTTCGCCGAAGGACAGAATCGAACGGCCAATCTGGATGCGATCGCCCTGTTTCAAGGGCGTCGGTTCGCTCACGCGCTGGCCGTTGAGGAGCGTCCCCGCTGACGTGCCGTTGTCGGTCAGCAGATAGCGGCCGCCCTCCTGAATGATCTTCGCATGAAGCCGATCCACGGTCGCGTCGCCGAACAGGCCGATATCGCACATCTCTCCACGCCCAATCGTGACCTCGTTCTTCGATAGCAATATCTCTCGTCCCGCACGGAAGCCCGATTCGACCTTCAGCCATGCTTCCTTGAGGATCACCTGCGCCAGACCGATCGCCAATCCGATGCACGCTCCGAGTGCGACGAAACCGGTCGCGCTGGGACTCCACAACGACACGCCCTCCTTGTCGCGAAAGATGCCATCCCAGACGACCTTGAGAATCAAAAAGACGGTGCCGCCGAGGAAGCCGCCCGCCGTCCCTCCCAGCAACCCCTTACGCATCTTCGCCCATGCCGGCCCGCCGTCCTCGCCGCGCGTCAGACGCAGCATCAAGTCATAAACGCCGATCGACGCGCCGATCAGCAGCCCGGTCAGCGTCCAGCCGAACAGCAGAAAGATCCAGTGATTGAGGCTGCCGTAAAGCGATTGTCCAAACATCGCCGCCATCAAGCCGCCGAACGCGCCGACGACCACGGACGCCAGAATGCTGAGCCGGGCCTCACGCTTCGACTGGGAAGAAAGACTCATGACGGCGTCGAGCAAGCTCAGGGCGAGGGCGACGAACATGCCGAGAAACAGTCCCTTGACGCCGGCCTCGCCGACCGGATGGTGTCCCGTGGCGAAACGTCCCAGCAGCCAGCCGAGAAACGCCGCCCCGCCGCCGCTGAGCGCACAGTAATAGACGAACAGGCGAAACGACATCCCGTCCCCCTCGCGCCCCGTGCGGCGTAGCGGTGGTAGCCCCACAGCCCCCCGCGGGGGGCCTAAAAAGAACCA